>NZ_JBEYHT010000018.1:0-117230 GCF_040635425.1 Streptomyces laurentii
GCGGCGGCGTCGGGTGCAGTCGGGGGACATCGAGGGTGGCACGCGCCTACGGATCAGAAGGTTGCAGGTTCGAATCCTGCCGAGTGCACACAGGTGAGAGGCCCGGACGAGAGTCCGGGCCTCTTGCGTTATGGGTCGTACAGCAGTGGAGTACAGCAACCGCCTCGATCGCTGTCGGCCGCTGTCAGCCGGTGGCGCCGCCCATGACGTCGGACAGCTTGCCGAGGGCAGCGCGCAAGTCGTCTTCCCCGGCCGCGGCGTAGACCTCCATCGTCATGGCGATCTGCGAGTGCCGCAGGATCCGCTGTGCCACCTTCGGGTGGACTCCCAGGAGGACAAGGAGGGCGGCGACCGTGTGGCGGGTGTTTCGGAGCGGGATCACGCGGAGGCCGGCCCGACGGGCCCGCAGCGCGAACATCCGGGTGAGGTTCCCCGGCTCGATCGGGGTCCCGTACTTCGTCGTGAAGATGAGCCCGCGGGTGTCCTGCCAGAGCTCACCGACGGCCTTCCGGTCCCCGAGCTGCTGGGCGCGGCGCATCCGGAGCGCCTTGAGGCAGACGGCGGGGAGAGGCAGGAAGTCGTCTGACTCCTCGGTCTTGGTCTCCCGGTGGAGGATCTGCCGCCCGGCCCGCTGGATCTGGTGATCCACGTACAGCTCGCCGGTCTCGAAGTCGATCGACTGCCACGTGAGGCCGAGAACCTCTCCGCGACGGAGACCGAGGCACAACGCGAGCACCCAGGCGGCGAAGAGGTGATCGTCCCGCGCTGCCGCGTCCGCGAGGAACCGTCCTGCCTCGGCGACGGACCACGGCTTGATCCGGCGCCGGCGCGGCTTGGGGACCTTCACGAGGGAGGCGACGTTCTTGCTGATCTCCTCCTCGGCCACGGCGTGCGTCAGCGCGGCACGGAGGGCATCCCGGGCGCCCTGGACGACGCGGCGGGACGGGTACGCCTCACAGCACTCCCCGATGGCGCAGCACTTCTGCCGACGCGGTTCCCGCTTGGTGTCCTTCCCCTGCGCGCAGCACTGGCAGATGCCCGCGAGCTTGGTCAGCCACTCCCGGACGTCCCGGACGGTCAGCTTGTCGAGCCGCTTAGCACCGAGGTGCGGGGCGATGTAGAGCCGGACGTACCCCTCGTACGAGACGTAGGACAGCGGGGCGAGGTTGGGCTTCACGATCGAGTCGAGCCAGTAGGCGAGGAACACGGCGAGGGTGCGGTGCCGGGTGGGCATCGGGCCCTTCTTCGCCTGAGCGTGGAGGTTGAGCCACTTCTCGTGGACTTCCTCGCGCGTCTTGCCGTATGCGTACTTCCGATCACGCTTGCCGTCCGGCTTGGTGACCCAGACGTAGGCCGCGTAGCCGTTCTTGTACGGGTAGATCGACCCCTCACCGTTGCCACGCTTCCCGCTCATGCGGCCCACTCCTCGGCGTTGGTGGCCACGCGCTCGACGTACTCGTCGACCCAGGCCGGCAGGATGCGGCGGTTGTGGCCAACCTTCACGGAGCGGATTTGCCCGGTGAGGACGAGCATCTTCGTCTTGGAGAGCCCGAAGCCGAGCATGGACGCGACCTCGGCGGTCGTGTGCCACTTGGGCTGGATCACGGTCGTGGTCATGCTTCCGTTCCTTCCAGGGGAAGTTGGTCGCGGAGGGCTTCGCGGGCGGTCTCGCGGTTGAGCTGGATGTCCCGGGCGATGGATGCGGCGAGGGCGGCTTCACCGGGGCTGTGGCCCTGGCCGGCGTACGTCCAGGAGGTGAGGACGAGGACGGTGTCCAGCTCGATGTCGTCCAGGCCGTGAGTGGTGCGTTCCTGGGCGGCGCGGTAGTCGGCGCGGGTCTGGCGCAGGTCGGTCAAGGTGGTGGAGTACCGGCGGGACTTGGTGGAGAAGTGGCCGCGGAAGCCGAGCATGTGGGCCCAGGCTCGGAGGCGGCGATCGGGGTAGAGCGGATCGAGGTCGAAGCAGGCTTCGACGAGGCGCCGGGTGTCGTCGGGGACCCCGAGGAGGAGCAGGGCTTCACGGTTGCCGATGCGGCGATCGAGGCTGCCGGTCGTCTCCGCGGCCTTGGTGGCGTACTTGGCGATGTAGGAAGCGACGGCCTGTTCCGTGACGTCGGAGCCGTCGCCGAACGCCTTCACGGGGCGGATGTCGAGTTGGGTGCCCCAGGAGAGGCGGCGGGCGGGGTGCTCGCCGGCGGCGGGGACGGTGACGGTCGTGTACGGGTGCGCGGCGGCGGTACGGATCGCGTCGGTGAGGACTTCGGTGGTGGCCCACGAGGGCGGCGGCGAGTCGGGCCCGTCAGGGCCGTCGATCCGTACGACGGCGTGGAAGTGGACGGCGCCCCGCTTCTGGAACTCGGCGACCTTCCCGTAGGAGATCCGGACGACCGCCTTCAGCTCCCTCTGCGAGAGGCCGGCCGCGGCAGCGATCTCCCGGCGCAGGCGGGTCGTGAACCGCTGCCAGAGCTGCCCGGCGTGGTTGTTGAAGAGAACGGCGGCGGCGTAGTCGTACGAATCGGGGTCGAGCGGCGTGCCGAGGACGGAGTCGTCCTCGCGGTGGTGGGCGCCGCAGCGGCAGGGGCGGGTGCCTGGGCGGTTGTGGACCGGCCCGAAGGACGGGGCGGTGAGGGTGAGGAAGACCCGGGGGTGTTCGCGGACGGCGGCGGGGAGGTCCCGGGCGTTGTCTCCGGCGAGGCCGGCGCGGATGAGGTGGAAGGTGTCGCCCGCGTACGTCCACGCGCAGGCGGGGCAGCGGGAGGCCCGGCGGTTGCCGCAGGCGATGCGGAGCCGTCCGTCCGGCTCGGTGTCCGTGGAGTAGCGGTGCAGGGTCTCGCCGGTGGTCTTGTCCCGGGTGAGGGTCCAGCCGGTGAGGTGGATGGGGTGGGAGCAGCCGCCGGTGCGGTGGATCTGCTCGCGCCAGCGGTCGAAGCCGGGTGAGCCGGCCACCCGGAGCATGTCGCTCAGGGTGGCGGTGTCCCATCCGGCCGACGAGGTGGCCGCGTCGGTCATCATGGAGTGGTTCCTTCTGGTTCTGCGAACTGGGCAGGGGCAGGGCTCCCGGGCGGCGGAGACTTGGCGGTTGAGCCGCCCGGGGCCCGACTAGCGGTGTCGGCGCGGGCCGTTGAGGAGCGAGCGCAGGACGACGGCGCACACGGCGACCGAGGCGGCGCTGATGGCGACGGCGAGGAGCATGGAGACCAGGACCGCGCCGACGACGAGGACCGCTCCGGCGCTGCCGGCGACGACCACGGCCAGGCCGGCCGGGGTGAGGCGCACAGCGGAGGAAGGTGCCGGGACCGGAGCGGGGGCCGGGGTGTGGTGGTGGTCGCAGACCGGTGCGTGAACGGTGTGGTGGGGCTCGATGTCCCCGGTCGGGGTCGGCTGGACGAGCGGGGTGACGATGCCGGTCGGGAGCGGGTTGACCGGGATGCGCGGCTGGAACATGGCGGTTCTCCCTACTTCTTGATCGTGTGGTCGATGAGCGGGGCGAAGACGCTGTCGGCGAGGAGGTAGCCGCCGAGGAGGATCACGGCGACGAGCCACCAGGGCGGGCGGATGAGCTTGACGCCGAGGCCGCCGACGACGATCAGGGCGAGCCAGAGCGGGATGTCCATGACGCGGTCCCCTTCGAGGTCAGCGGGGCTGGCAGCGGTGGGTGCGGGCGGCGAGCTGGGCGGCCGAGGAGCTGGAGTACTCGGAGGACCAGCCGCAGCCGTCGGCCGTGCACACGGCGGCGTGCTTGGTGCGACCGTGGCGGTCGCGGCGGGTGCCGGTCTGGACCGGGCCGATCCGCATCACGGAGTGGAAGTGGTCGCGGGAAGCCACTGTTCAGACCTCCCTGGTGAAGTCGTCGGCGTGGTCGAGGAGCCACTGACGGATCTGGGCCGACTCGAATTCGTCGGCGGACGTGATCACCGGCTCGGCGACGGCGACGGCGTCCACCAGCCGGTTGTTCCGGGTCAGTTCGGCGGCGCGCTCCAGGGCGAGCCGGGTCGAATCGCGCATGGTCGATCTCCTTCTCAGGCGAGTTGGGCGGCGATGGCGTCGGCCAGTTCGGGCGGCACGCCAAGGCGGGTTCGGAGGGTGTCGGTGTCGATTCGGGCGCCGGTGCGGGTGTGGTGGTCGTCGGCGACCTTCCGTGCGTGGGCGACGAGCGCGGCCGGCACGGGCACCTTCGGCGCGGGTTCAGAGGCGGGTTCGAGAGCGGGCGGGGGTGGCACGTCAGGCTCAGCCGTCGGCTCCGCTGGTGTGTCTGGTTCGGCGATTGCCGACGGGGCGGGTGCCGGTTCTTCTTGCGTCGCCGTCGGCACAGTGCTGGGGGAGTGGACGAGGAGGGTGCCGCCGAGGAACGCGAGGGCGGGCCAGCCGGCGACGAGGATGCGCAGCCAGGCGGGTACGTGTCCGAGGTCGAGGAGGCCGGCGGTGGCGACGTTCGCACCGAGGGACGCGACCAGGGCGACCGTGAACCACGTCCAGGCCGAGCGAGACGGTTCGCCCGCCGCCCGCGACGCCCGCAGCCGACGCCAGGCGGCGACAAGCAGGAGGTCGACGGAGACGGGGTAGGCCCAGGCTTTCCATCCGGTCTGTCCGGCAGCGGCGGCCAGGTCGTGGAGGTGGGCGAAGGACAGGGCGCCGGCGATCACGGCTTGTACGAGGACGGCGTCCGGCCGGCCGAGGGGACGCATCGCAGGTCCTCCCTTCTGGTTTCGGGCATGGGTGGGGTAGGGACCTGGCGTGAAACGGTCACGCCGCCGTGGAGCGGGGGGTTCAGGCGGTCACGGGAGCCGTGACGGTCGAGGGCTCCGCGGCTTTGCCCAGCGGCGGCAGGACGGGCCGAAAGGCGTCCAGCGCGGGGATTTCCGGCGTGCGGTGGGCGGAGGAGTTCGCGATGTTCACGGCTCGTCGAAGCGTGAGGTGGGGCGTACGGATGCGGACCCACCCACCGGACGAGTCACCGGTCACGGCGGTGCCGGGGCGGTCGGTGCGGATCTGAATGGTGGCGAGGACGGCGTCCGGGGCGATGTCGCCGAAGGCCATGTTGGCGGAGGTCTCGTCGTTGACGCGGTGGGCGGTGCGGCCGGTGAGCTGGGCGCGAAGCATGGTGATGCCCTTGCCGAGCTCGGAGCCGAAGCGCTGCCCGCAGACCTCCAGGTAGATACCGGCGGCACGGCCGAGCTGAGCGAGCCGGACGAGGGAGGTGACGATCCGGTCGCGGCGCTTCTCCTCATCCTTCGTGGTGTAGAAGGCGAGTTCGGCGACCTCGTCGACGAGGAGCACGATGGGGGTGGGGCGGAGATGCTGTGGGAGATCCCAGATATCGGAAGTGATCTCCGCATCCGGTAGATCAGCGCTCAACCTCTGCTCGTGACGGATGAGTTGATAGATCTCCTCCATGTGCTCGACCAGCACATCGAGCAGATCGGCGGCGGCATCAGGATTGTCGGCGAGGGCAGTGAACCGGCGTGCAAGCGGGGCGAGTTCGACTCCTTGCTTGCAGTCGATTCCGACCAAGGCGACATCGAGTGCGGCGAGGGCAGCGACGAGGTTGCGCTGATAGACGGACTTCCCGGACTGGGTGGCACCGACGTTCAGCGCGTGCGGGGTCTGGCGATAGTCGCGGTAGTAGACCTCTCCGTCCTCCCGCATGGCCACCGGGACTCGCATCACCCCAGCACGGGCAACCGCGGGCATCTGAACCCGCTTGAGGACGTCGTAGCCGGTCATCCGCAGTTCGACGACACCCGAGCGGATCTCCCGGGCGGTGACGTTCTGCATGACGAACGAGTGTCGGAGCCGGTCCGACGCGGCGGAGAAGTCGAACGCGTCCTGGCCGGGACGCAGCTTCACTCGCAGGACCAGTCCGGTACGCGTCGCCCGGAGCCGCAGGATCCGAGGGGCTCGGGAATCGGGGATGGGCCGGCCGGTCACCCGGGCGAGTGCCAGGCGCCAGCGAGGGGGCGGGACGGTCAGTCCGCACGCGTCCATGACCGAGGCGTAGCGGACGAGGACCCGCACCACGGCGAAGACGACGCCGAAGCTCATCCAGTACCAGGCCGGGCGCTGCCACCGAAGCAACAGCGCGACCACGGCGACCAGAGCGAAGGTGGCCGTTAACGCGGTCATGGGTCAGCCCACCCGTGCGGCGGAGAGCGAGGTGACCGCGACGGCGCGGAAGCTGATGCCGTGGCGCTTCTGGCCGTTGAACTCGTTCTCCCACGGCCGGGCGACGACGCCGGTCAGTGCAACCGGGGTGCCCATCGTGAGCTCCTCGGAGATGCCGGGCTTCGGCACGGTGAGGTTCAGGATCTCGGCGTTGCCGTCCATGACGAACATGACGTCGATCGTCATCAGCGGGGCGCCGGTGTCGCGGTCGGTGGCGATCTCGCCGGTCTGGCGGTTCGCGATCTTGGGGGTCGGGGGCTGGGCCACCATCACCATCGCGGCGGAGGTGTCGACGGGAATCTGACGCACAGTGGATCACTCCTCTATACAGGCTGGACTCCTTCACTCATGTACATGAGTGACATGAAGAAGAGTGCCCTACTCCTATACATGAGTCAACCCGCCACGGAGAGAATCCGCAGCGGGCTGGAGGGAGTTGAGCGCGCGTCAGTCGGTCGCGGGGATCCGGTACTGGAAGACGAACTGGTCAGCGGCCATGAGGGTGTCGCAGACCTCCACGACCCGCCCCTTCTTCGTCACGGCGTCGCGCAGCAGGTGCACCACGGGTGCGCCGGGGCTCAGCGCGAGCTCCGACGACTCCGCCTTCGTGGCCGGTCGCGCTTGGAGCGTCTCCACGAACTCGGTGAAGGTGTGGCCGTGGTCTTCGAGCCGGGCGTAGATGCCGCCGGGGCCCGGGTTCTCGGAGAACAGCTCGGGGATGTCCTTCACCACGTCCCACGGCAGATACGAGGAGGCGGTCTCTACGGGCGTCCCGTTTCGGAAGTACAGTCGGCGCCGCGCCAGCACCTGGGTCCCTGCATCAACCCCGAGGCGTGCGGCGATGTCGGCCGGCGCCTCCATGGGCCCGATGTAGAGGACGCTCACCTTGGCCGTGGCACCAGACTGCTCGGACTCGGCGAGGTAGGCGGCCTTGCCACCGCGACGATGCGAGGCGTGGAAGCGGTCGGAGGAGCGGAGCCGTACGGGAGGCCGGTCCTTCACGATGGACCCCTTGCCGTGCCGGGTCTCGACGAGCCCACTGGCCCGCACCTCGACCATGGCCTTACGGATCGTCCCGCCCGCGACGCCGTACCGCTCGACGAGCTCGGACTCACTGGGCACCATGTCGCCGGGCCTCAGCACCCCCGACCGGATCTGCTGGACGATGTCGTCCGCGATCTGCACGTACCGGGGTACGGCCTTGCCGGCGCCTGCTGGAGTTCCCACGGTCTTACTCACTCTCCTATGCTCCTGTACATGAGTAACGGGAGTTCGGGAACCAAGTCAACGCCACTCCACTCGGTCTCCGTGGCCGGGGCGGTAGTACGCGAAGACGGGCGTCTCCTGGCGATCCGCCGAGCGGACAACGGTACGTGGGAGCTCCCGGGCGGAGTCCTCGAACTCACCGAGGCACCCGAAGCCGGTGTTGCCCGCGAGGTCCTGGAGGAGACCGGCATCCACGTCGAGGTGGACGAGCTGACCGGGGTCTACAAGAACACGACGCGCGGCATCGTCGCCCTGGTCTTCCGCTGCAAGCCGTCCGGCGGCACCGAGCGAACCTCGGACGAGTCCACCGCGGTCGACTGGCTCACCCCGGCCGAGGTCGAAGAACGGATGGCAGAGGTCTACGCGGTCCGCCTCCTGGACGCCCTGGACGGAGACGGTCCTCACGTCCGCAGCCACGACGGTCGCCAGCTGATCGCGCAGCGGTGAGCACACAGCCGGCATGGCGTATGACACGTGAGGAGGCCATTCCCCTTGTCCTGCGCCTCATGAACGCAGAGGACTCCGAAGAGGAGTCATCCAAGATCCTTGCCGCCCTCGAACGGGGGTTGGCCTGCCCCCACATCATCGACTACATCTTCTGGAGCTTCGATCCAGATCTGACGCCCGAGAAGGTCGTCGACAGGGCCATGGCCTACAAGCCGATCGCCCTCTGATACCGACGCGGTAAGAGTTTCTCTACTTCATCAAGGCACCCGCCGCGCCCAGCGCGGCGCGCGCGGCCCGCAGCCCGGGCCTGCGCTCCTGTCTCCGCCCCGCTCCAGCCCGCCCGCCGGCCGCACGCCTGACAGCTCGGGTTGATGGACGTCGAACCCGCGGTGGCCGACGCGGTACGCGGGTGCGGCTCAAGGCGATGCCTCCGGCGGGGGCGCTCAGGCTCCGGGATGGAGGGGCGCCGTGCGCGGGTGCCGGCCGGTGGGGTGTGGCGGTGGGGAACTCCCATCCCGTCTGCCGTCGCCCCAGGCAGAGCCGAGCAGACACGGCACCGGGCGTCCAGGTCGTTCGTCCAGTCGGGCGCTCCACCTGGACGCCCGGCACCGCGTCCGCTCCACATACGTGTGGGTCGACGGCAGACGGGATGGGAGTTGGGGTGCGAGTCGTGGGCAATGCCAGCAAAACCACCCCATCCCCTATGGCCGGCGTATAACCTGCCACCCTGGCCTGAGGGGGAACAGTGACATCGCAGCAACACGAAGAGGACTGGGCAGACGCAGAGCCTGTCGAGGACAGCGAGGACATAAAGACTCCTCTACCTCCAGCCGCCGAGACCGCCTCAGAGTCCCGCATGATCCGCAAGCTCGCCGAGCACGACATCGGCCTCCTAAGCACGCGGATCAATTCTTTTAAATTCGGCTCCCATTCAAAATGGGGCTCGCTCAACAGGGAAACACACCTCCCCCGAGAACAGCACGCCACCCTTCTTGCCCAGCTGGAGAGCGGCGTCGAGCATTCCACCAAATGGGCAGGGATTGCAATTCCCTCCGAAGGGTATATTGAGGTACTAGTTGGCCCAAATCAGGCGCCAGTGCAAGGCAGCTTCCTCGCGCGACGACTGGGCCAGCTGGTTTCGGACAACCTTGACGAAGAGTGTGCTCGCCATCCAGAATCCAGCCGCCTGCCATCCCTAGAGTTTCCGGTGATCCGACCTACCGATCGGACACCAAGGATCCACCTGGCGGGCGAAGGTGCCTGCCTGGAGATTTCCGGACCTTCCCCGGCCTGCCACGTGCTCGCCAACATCGGGTTCCGAGAGACCCCCAGATACACACTCTCGGTGCGCGTATTTCATGATAAAAACATGCGTATCGATCAGCTCGAATCAGCGACAGAGCCTCTCTTGAATTCACTGATGTACGAGCTTGATGTGCGAAATCGACTCAACATTCGACCCGCCAAGTGGCCTGGTCAATCCGATCGCAGGCGGCCGACCAACATCGACCAACCGGAGCGGATTGTGCGATTCCCTGAAATTAAAGTGGAATCGGAAGTCTCAGTCCTCTTCGGATTTGCTGGAAGTGCGACAGGGAATTCCCCTCTGTCATTCCTTTCTTACTATCAAGTCCTCGAAAACTATTTCCCCGTCGCAGGCAAGAGAAGCGCACTCAGGAAGATCGAGCTTGAGCTGACAGATCCCCGGTTCGATAAACGCTCAGACAAAGATCTGATGCGACTCCTCAGCGTGGGTGAAAATGCGGCAGCCGCCTCCGAAGCAACCCACTTGAAGACCCTCCTCGAAGAATTCGTACGGAGCGACAATCTCTCACGCTTCTTCACGGAAAATGATTGGGGCAAGCATTTCACCAAGCAAGGCCCCATCAAGGGAATTACGGAGAATATTAATCCGGAAAACCGTCAGACACCTCTGGCCCATCAGGTGGCAGAGCGGGTGTACAGGATTCGGAACCGCATTGTGCACGCGAAGGACGATCCGAAATACCAGAATACGCCGGCGCTCCTCCCTCAAAGCGACGAAGCCGAAGCTCTTTGGCCCGACATCGATCTCGTCCGGTTCCTCGCCTGCGAAGTGATCTTGAGTGCTCAGGTACGTAGCGGGTAGATGTCACCTGACTCCAGGACCGAGCGACGGCGACGTACCAGTACGAAGCGACGCCCAAGCGTAGAAGCGTCCATCTTCCAGCCTTGCAAAGACTCTGGAATGACCCATAGTGGTCGGCATGGCCAGAGCCACGGGTCAAGTGGTTTGGCCATGCATGCCAGATGAGGCGGGGACCGCAGTCAATGGCGAGTGCCAGGGGAAATGCCAGGGTTCGCCCTGACGCCCGTTCCGCCAGGTCACACGTCACTCACCGGAGCTTGCCCGGGCCTTGTTGGAGGCCGCGAACAGCTACGTCGAGGGGTGGCTGACGCGTAGGTCCGGTGACGGTGGGGCGGACTTCGTGGGCCGGCTCGACATCGGTAGCGGGCTCGCTGGCACCAGTCTCGTCGTCCTCGGCCAGGCCAAGTGCGTGAAGCTCGATAGCCTGGTCACCGCCGAGCAGATCGCTCGCGTCGTGGCCCGGCTGCGACGGGGCTGGATCGGTGTGTACGTCACGACCGGGGCCTACTCCGTGCCTGCACAGACCGAGATGGTCGAAGATCAGTACCCGATCGTCCTGGTCAATGGCGTGGAGCTGGCCCGGGAACTTCGAAGCATGGCCCGGGACGACCACGGCGGAGACCTCGAAGCATGCATCGAGCACATACTGACCGGCCGGGAGACCGCGGTCACGAACCGCCGCCCTGAAGAGATCTTGCTTGAGTAGCTGCCCCGTGAGCCGCGGCCTATTTGCGGACAGCGGGGCCGCGGCAAGCCGCCTCTGGACCCCTGAACTGGTAAAACGCGTGGACCACACGGGCCCTCCGGAGCCGTGTGCCAACGATGCCCCGGGCCAAGGCCCGGGGCATCGGTCTGGTCGAGATGATGTCGCTAGCCGAAGGCTGCCGCTGGCAGTTGCGGGCCTTCGCCGCCTCCGCTAGCGGTGACGGTCGGTTCCGGGAGACGGTGGCCGCGGCTCACCGCGATGCGGAGTGCGTCCCGCAAGGCATTCGTGAGGTCTCTCGCCAGAATGTGGAGTTCCTTCGGCTCCGCCTTTGCGTTGGCGAGCACTTCCACGGCCTGCTCCAGAAGAGCGGCTCCGGAGTCGAGTTGGGCGGATTCCGTGCGGTCGGCCAGTCGGGACAGCGGGCCGCCTGCGGTGTCGGTGCTCAGGAAGCAGGGCTTGCCGTTGGAGTCCGACCAGGGGAGGAGCCGGAGTTCATCGTGGAGGGTCATTCGTCTGCGCTCCTCTCATCAGTTGTGAGACGGGTGGTGAAGACGGCGTCGGTGCGGTCGCTGGGGAGGACAAGTAGCGCTGCTTCGATGGCGCGTCCCGTGGTGTCGGTCGCTACGCGAGTGATGGCGAGAACGGGGAGGGTCGGGCTGATGCGGAGCAGCGATGCTTCCAGGGGAGTGGGGAGGCGGACGGAGACTTTCTCCTGGACCTCGGCCAGAGGCGGGAAGGGCTTGGGCAGGAGGTTCGCGACCTCTTGAGGCCAGGGCGGGTCGGCGGGCGCGTCGTCCGGGGCCAGGTCCCGAGGGACGTAGATGTGGGCCAGGCTGTGCGGCGACGTCCCGTCGTGACTCAGACAGCGGAATTCAGTGAGGGGGCTGCCCGTCGCTACTCGCAGGAGGGTGGCCAGGTGCCCCCGGGCCCGAAGCTTCGTAAGGCGGATGCTGACGTGCAGAGCCGCCTGCGAAGGGGTTCGACCGCCGCCGACGTACGTGATTCTGCGGAGGGGGTGGCGGACGAAGTTCCCCGTGCCGTGGATCTTCTCGACGAGTCCTTCGGCCTGGAGCAGGGCGAGGGCATTGCGCAGCGTCGGTGTGCTGACCCCGTAGCGGGCGGCGAGTTGCGCTTCGGAAGGGAGCCGCTCGCCGGCCTTGAAGGAACCCGTCGAAATCTGGCTCCGGAGGTCATCGGCGATGACGTGACGGCGAGAAGCCACGGTGTCGGTCACCCCCTCTCTGCATCCGAAGGGCGATGAGCCTGGTTCGGGAGTGCATGGTCAGCAGTTCGCCCGACTCGAAGTGGAGCTGTTTCGCTCCGCCGGGCAGCTGGACGAGATCGGCGACGCGGCACAGCTGGCCGCCGATCTGGAGGACGTCGCCGCGCTGGACGGTGGCGGAGGTGATCTCGATGTTGACTGCCACCGCGACGCCGGGTGCCAAGTTCCTCATGAGGTGGCCTCCCCCGATGTGTCCGGGGTGACCGGCGGGTGGCAGGGACATGCGCATGCCTCGTAGACCACGGGCATGCCGACCTCAGCCGGCGCGGCGGAAGCATGCGCGCACTTGTCGTGCGTGCCGATCCGGCACGAGCTTGACCAGTACGGAACAGCGCTCGCGCGCATCACACGGACGTGCTGGCGGGGAGGCATCAGTAAGCCTCCGACGCCACGAAGCAGGTGTGCGCGACGAGGTTGTGGAGCACGGCAGCCGAGCGCCGAGACGCGCGTTCCTCGGTAGCCAGTACGTACGGGCGGACGAGGGCGGTGTCCTCGCCGGCAAGGAGATCGGCGCCGGTGCGCTGTCCGGGAGCGGCGGGCGCCAGTCGGGCGGGTGTCGGGGAGAAGCAACGCGCGCCGGTCGGGGCGTGCCGCTCTCTGGTGCGCGTGATGGCGCGGCGGATACGGTTGAGCACGCTGATCAGCTCCTATCGCTGATGGCCAGGTCCCCGGACATCGCCCGTCGCGGGGACCACTTTGCGTACGACGGCCCACAGGGTGCGGCCGCCAAGGCTGGTGGCGAGGAGTCCGAACCGGTCCGCCTGCGCCACCACTTCCAAGACCTCCTGCCACGTCTCGGCAGAGAGGGACTCCGGCACCTCCGCTTCGATCGACGTGTGTCGGGCGTGCTCCTCCACGCGCGCGGTGAGCCCGACAGCGGACAGCCCGGCGGCGATGGCCTCCGCACGTACTTCTGGAGCAGGCACAGGGCAGCCTCCGTCACCGGCGATCACTTTTAGTGAAGCTGGTTAACTAGATTAGGGCTAGTGGACTAGATTTTCCATATGCCTGAGCAGCCGCCTTACCTGCGCATCGCCGAAGAGCTCCGGCGGCGGATCGCGGAGCACGAGTGGACGCCCGGAGACCGACTCCCTTCCAGGGCCCAGATCGCCCAGGGGTACGGGGTGGGCGAGAACGTCGTCCGACGTGCGCAGGAACTCCTGATCTCCCAGGGCGTACTGGAAGGCCGCGCAGGGTCGGGGACTTACGTGTCCGAGCCCCGGGAACGGCTTCGAATGGTGCGTTCCGCGGCGCGCGAGCAGCCCGACGGCTCACCGTTCCGGGCGGACATAAGGGCACTGGGCAAGCGGGGCGGCTGGGAGAGCCGGACCGATGCCAAGGTGCCCGCACCGGCAGAGATCGCCAAGCGGCTCGGCATCTCCGAAGGCGACCTGTGCGTCCGCACCACGTACGAGTTCCTCGCCGACGGCCGGCCCGTGCAGCTGTCGACGAGCTGGGAGCCGTACGACCTGACCGCCGGCACCCTCATCGTGCTCCCGGAAGGCGGACCCCACGCCGGGGTGGGCGTCGTGAACCGGATGGCCGCGATCGGCGTCACGATCAGCCACGCCGTCGAGCAGCCGGAGCCGAGGCGGGCGACCGCCGAAGAGGCGTCGCTCCTCGGGGTCCAGAAGGGCGCGCTCGTCACGCACATCCGGCGGACGTACTACAGCGACGACGGGCGACCTGTGGAGACAGCAGACATCGTCGTGCCCGCAGCGCTCTGCGAGATCGTCTACGAGGTACCCATCAGTCGGTAGTGGCTCTGGCGAACAAGTCCGACGAGCAGGCGCTGGGAGTTCTGGTTCGCGGATTGTGAAACATGGGTGCCACGCGCTTGGGGCGTCTGTCTGTGACTACTTCCGCCGCGCTTCTATCAGCGAGCCCACGACAAGATGGGGTACGCGACGGAGGTGGACATCGAGGTGCTGGGTGCCACGAGGTACGGGCAACGAGGCCCTGTGCGCCACGACATGAAGGGCTCTGGTCGTAACTGCCCTACCGGCTGCGCCCCTTAGGAGTCGGCGCGGAACCTTAGGATGAGTGCTGCGCCTCTAGCTCTTCCCCTTGTGCGTCGTCGATCTGTTCGCAGGAGGTGACGGCCTCACCCTGGCGGTCAGGGTGTTGGAAGGGAAGGAGGTGCCCGGTGATGAGCTCGGACATGAGTAAGTCCCGCAGGAAGTGGTCCGGCCCCGAGAGGTGGCAGGTGGGTCTCTCCCTGATGGGGGTGCTTGTGGCGATCATCGCCTTGGCGGTGCAGGTCATGCAGTAGCTGCACCGTGACCGCTGAGAATGGCTGTGGAGCTGGGTGCAGTTGAGCCCAGCCGAATGAAGGACGGCTGGGCTCAGTACTGCGTGGCGGGGGTCCGACCTGGGTGGTGCCGGGCCGGACCCCGGCCATCCACAAATGTGGACTTCTCTTGTTGAGGCGAATAGTACACCCATGGAAATGCCCAGGTCAGAGACGTGATCGAAGGGGCAAGAGGTGTGCGCTCGGCCGAGATCAAGGTGCTCGAACTGCTCACAACCTAGACATGCCGGAGAGATGAAGCATCCCCCAGAGGCCGGGATTCTCTGGCACGAGGGACGGCCGTCGTGCGGTACAGCAGCGGCGTACAGCAACCGCAGCAACCGCACCTGACCAAGGGCGTCCCAGAGGGGTTCCTCTCCGGCCGGTATGACCACCCCTGACCGATCCGGCTAGAGCTACGGATCAGAAGGTTGCAGGTTCGAATCCTGCCGAGTGCACAGAGTCAAGAGGCCCGGACGAAAGTCCGGGCCTCTTGCGTTGTCGCGTCGCATAGCGGCGAAGTGCCGCGACCGGTCAGGCGGCCAAGCCGCGGGCTGAAGACTCCGAGGTGTCCTCCGGGGGCTTCCGCACTTCGGCAGGCTGGGGAGGGCTCAACCGGCCGCGCGGCCCAGGGCACCGGACGGCTTCCGTCGAGCAGCCCGAGCCCGGAGACAAATCCCTGGTGGGTGAGGAATGGGTCGGCCGACAATGACGGCATGACGTTGACGGTCTGGATCGATGATTGGCAGATGCAGTGCTGTGGTGCGGACTTCGCGCCCGGGGATCTCGTCTCGTGGACGCTGCTGGAAGTCGATCCGGAGGACTATGCCGACATCGTCGGTGGCGAACGTGCGGACGAGATCGACTTCCGCGAGGAGCATCACGGCCAGGAGGAGGGGCACGCCCCCACCTCGGTGGAGGTCGTGTCGATCGTCGAAGTGCACTGCCCTTACGAGGTGCTCCCGGGCACCGCGGACAAGGCGAGCTACCCCGTTCCGGGTTCGACCGTGCTGGTTCCGGTCGAGAAAGCGGACGGGTGGGCGGAGGCGCGGAAGGGTGTTCGCTTCGCGGGATACCTGGTGACGGTGCGGCGGACCGCCGAGGCGCCGTAAAGGGGAGGTCACCCCAGCGTGGACGGGTCGATTCCGTAGAGGGCGGCGGCGGCCAGGGCTTCGTCCGCTGTGCAGGTTTTCTGGCCGTTGGCCGGGGCGGGCCACAGCGGGACCAGGGTCGACGCGAGGGATGAGGAATCCATGCGCAGGTAATGGCAGGTGGCGTTGATGCGCAGGGCGAGGACGTACATGCCGGTGGAGTCGGTTTTGCCGGGGGACGGCAGCACCGTGTCCGCGGCGGTGATCAGGCGCTTGTCCTTCAGGAAGTCCAGGGCGCCCTCGGGGGTGTGCGCGTACCCCGTGGTCGCCATCGGCTGGTAGGCGGCCGGGCCGGCGGGCTGCTGGGTGAGGGGCCCGTGCCGATGCCGCTGCGGACGATGTGGACGCCCCTGCGCGACGGCGTGACGTGGCCGGACGGCGCGGTGCGGCTGCGGTCGTATCCGATGTAGGGCGGCCGGCGGCGGTAGCGTCGGGTGGTGTGGATGTCTGGTACGTCGCGTATGGGTCGAACATGCGGGCCGAGCGGCTCGGGCGGTATCTCGCGGCGTGCCGGGATCCGGCGGCGCCCCGGGCGTCGCGGGCGGTCGTGACGGCGGGGACCGTGTACTTCGCGACCGAGTCCCGGCGGTGGGGCGGGGGCCGGGCGCTGTGCGATCCCGGCGCGCCCGGGACGGTGTGGGCGCGGGCGTATCTGCTGACCGCCGGGCAGTTCTCCGACATCGCCGCGCAGGAGATGTACCGGACCGCGGGCGAGGACCTGGACCTGAGCGAGGTGGTGGCGCGCGGGCGGGTGGAGTTCGGGCCCGGGCGATACGAGACGGTCGTGTGCTGCGGGGAGCCGGCGGGGGTGCCGCTGCTGACGTTCACCGCGCCGTGGGCCCTGGGCGAGGTGACGCTGCGCCCGCCCGCCGGGGCGTACCTGTGGCAGATCGCGGCCGGGCTGCGCGAGGCCGGGGCCTGGGACGACGAGGAGATCGTCCGCTATCTCGCCACCCGCCCCGGCGCGGCCGGGCGTTGGGGTGTGGCGGAACTTCGCGGGCTGATTGCCGGGGATTTCCCGAAAACAGGCTGATCCATCACGAAAGACCGTTAACATCCTGATTACGGAGAACCCACACCTTCGGGTGAACCGAACTGATATCCATGTCAGTTGAATATGCCTTCGGCCTAGCTTGTGCGTGGAGGTGATGACCGGTGAAGGCCACCGATGCCATCGATGTCGACGACTTCGTGTACGCCGCCACGGGGACGCGGCTCAGGAGGCTGACGCTCCCGGACGGGACGCACTGGTTCCCCGCCGTGGACGCGGCCCGTCAGCTCGGGTACGCCAGCGCCCGGCAGGCTCTCCGGGCGCATGTCGCCCCGGCCATGCACACCACGGTCGGGGAACTGCCCTGGAAGCGCGACGCCCAGGAGTCCGCCGACTCCGACCGGAAGACCCAGGACATCCCCAAGGGACTCAAGGAGTCGACCCGGGTCGTGTGCCTCGAAGGGCTCGTGCAACTCGTCACCGCCTCCGGCCGCGTCGAGGCCGGGCCCTTCAAGTCGTGGGTCGCCGAGGTGGTGATGGGCATTCAGCGGGACGGTTCGTACGGTCTGGAGCTCTCGCCCCTGCGCGCCGCCGGGTTCGTGCTGCCGCAGCACCTGCTCGACGTCCTCGTACGACTGGAGGAGGGCAACATCGAACTCGACGCCGAGCAGAGCGCGCTGCTGCGCGAGGCCGGCCGGGATCTGCACCGGATCGCCGACCGGATCTCGGAGTCCCTGGACCGGTTCGCGTTCCCGCAGATCCCGGCCCAGCGCACCCTCGGCACGCCCCCCGCGGGCCCTGCCGCGCCCCCGTCCGCCGACGGCGCCGACGAGGGCACGGACCCCGGCACCGCCCTCACCCCGCAGGAACTGCTCGACTCCTGGTCCGCGCGGAACGTCGTGGTCAGCGACGACATCCACGCCGTCGCCTCCTACCTCGCCCCCGCCCTCGTCCGCGGCGGGGTCCGCTACCGCCTGGAGGAGGTTGCCCGCCGCACCGGGCTCACCTCCGACCGGGTCCGCGACTGCGTCCGCATACTCGTCGAGCGCGGCTGCATGCGGCACGCGGGCGGCACCGGCGCCGACGGCGGACTGCTCTACGTCCTGCCCTGATCCCTGCCCCTGATCCCTGCCCCTGATCCCTGCCCCCTGATCCCTGACGGCCGACCCCCGGCCCCTGATCTTGCTGTTCCGCCTTCGCTGTCAGTGGGGCGTACGAGACTGGCCCCATGGTGGTGTGGCGAAGTGCCGGCGTGTCCTGGCAGGGCGGGCGGCCCGCGCTGCGGTGGGAGGGCCGCGGCGGCCGGCTCAGCGCGCTCGGATACGGACGGGACCTGGCCTTCCGGGCCCTCGGCGCGCGGCACTGCTCCGGCGCCCGCGGCAACCCCTGCCCCCTCGCCGCCGTCGTGCCCGGCCGCGCCACCGGCGGGCGGTGCGCCGACTGCGCGCGCCTCGACCGGGCGCACTCGGTGGCCGCCGACACGATCGCCGACGACCCCCGGCCGTACCGCGTCTACCTCGCCTGGTTCGGCCCCGGCATGGTGAAGGTCGGCATCACCGGCGAGGAACGCGGCGACACCCGCCTGCTCGAACAGGGCGCGGTCGCCTTCTCCTGGCTCGGCCGCGGGCCGCTGATGGCCGCCCGGCGTACGGAGGAGGTGCTGCGGCACGCGCTCGGCGTGCCCGACCGCATCCCGTACGCCCGCAAGCGCGCCGCCCGGTACGTCCTGCCCCCGGCCGCCGAGCGGGCGCGCGAGGTCGAGGAGCTGTACGCGCGGGCGGGTGGCGTGCCCGCCTGGAACGAGACCCTTCAGGCGCTGCCCTGCGAGGTCCACGACCACGCCGAGGCCTTCGCCCTGGCCGAGTTGGCCGCAGTCACAGACGGTGCGCCCGGACCTGCCCCCTACGGGCTCGTCGTCGCCGAACTCGTCGACGGCGGGGTCGTCGCCGGGCGGCTGCTCGCCGCCGCCGGGCCCGACCTGCATCTGCTCGACCGCGACGGGCGGGCGGTCGTCCTCGACACCCGGCTCCTCACCGGCTGGGAACTCGCCGCCGCGCCCGCCGGACACCCGGTGACCGTGCCCGTGACCGCCGCCCCGCCACCGGCCGCCGAGAGCCAAGGGAGCCCGCAGGACCCGCTGTTCTGAGGCCGCCCCGCCCTCAAGCCGGGCGGACACCGCCGCCGTACAGTCGCCTCACCTGCCAGGAGAGGAGCCACGATCATGAGCACGGCGAAGGCCGGGGGCAACGGCGCACGCGAGCCCGAGGCCGGCGAGGTCCGGGAGTTCGTACAGAGGCTCGGGATACCCGGACTCGTCGACGTCCACACCCACTTCATGCCGCGCAACGTCCTCGACAAGGTGTGGGCCTACTTCGACTCCGCCGGCCCGCTCGTCGGCCGCCCCTGGCCCATCGCGTACCGCGCCGAGGAGGACGAACGCGTCGCGTTCCTCCGCGAGTTCGGGGTGCTCGCCTTCACCTCGATGCTCTACCCGCACAAGCCCGGTATGGCCGCCTGGCTCAACGACTGGTCCGCCGGCTTCGCCGCGCGCACCCCGGACTGCCTCCACACCGCGACGTTCTTCCCCGAGGCCGGCGCGCCCGGCTACGTCCGGCAGGCCCTCGACCGCGGGGCCCGGGTCTTCAAGGCGCATGTCCAGGTCGGCGGGTACGACCCGAACGACCCGCTCCTCGACGGCGTCTGGCGGCTCCTCGAGGACACCGCGACGCCGGTCGTCGCCCACTGCGCGTCCGGCCCCGTCCCCGGCCCGCACACCGGCCCGGGACCCGTCGGCGCGCTCCTCGCCCGCCACCCCCGCCTGCGGCTGATCGTCGCGCACCTGGGGATGCCGGAGTACGGCGAGTTCCTCGACCTCGCCGAGCGGTACGAGGGCGTCCACCTCGACACCACCATGGCCTTCACCGACTTCAGCGAGGAGACCGCGCCCTTCCCGGCCGCCGAGCTGAAGCGGCTCGCGGGGCTGTCCGACCGGATCCTGCTGGGTACCGACTTCCCCAACATCCCCTATCCGTACGCCCATCAGCTGCACGCCCTCGAACAGCTCGGGCTCGGCGACGACTGGCTGCGCGCCGTCTGCCACGACAACGCGGCACGTCTGTTCGCCCTCCCTTCGCGCAGGTCCTGACCAGGTCCCTCTCCGGTTCTCAGAGAATTCACAGGGAAGCGAAAGGCTCGTCTCAGGCGGCGCGGCGAACGTCTCCCGTATGACTGCGACCACTTTCCGCTCGCGATCCGAAGCACCCCGGTCCGGCAGCACGGGCGGGGCCGTCCGCGTCCTCGTCGTCGATGACGAGGACGCGCTCGGCGAACTGCTGTCGATGTCCCTGCGCTACGAGGGCTGGCAGGTGCGGCGTGAGGCCGACGGAGCCGGGGCGGTACGGGCCGTCCGGGCGTTCCGGCCCGATGTCGTCGTCCTCGGCCTGGCCCTGCCCGACATGGACGGCCTCTCGGTCCTCGCCCGGCTGCGGAGCGAACTGCCCGAGGTGCCGGTGTTGTTCCTGGCGGAGAAGAGCGCGAGGACGACCGTCAGGACCGGCCGGGACGGCAAGGCCGTGAAGGAGGCCCCCGAGGACCGGGTCGCCGGGCTCACGGCCGGCGGGGACGACTACGTCACCAAGCCGTTCGGCATGGAGGAGGTGGTGGCCCGGCTGCGCGCGCTGATCCGCCGCTCCGGGGCCGCGCGGGCGCGCGCCGGCCGGCCGCTGCTCACCGTCGGCGACCTGACCCTGGACGAGGACAGCCACGAGGTGACGCGGTGCGGCGAGTCCGTCCACCTCACGGCCACCGAGTTCGAGCTGCTGCGCTATCTGATGCGCAACCCGCGCCGGGTGCTCAGCAAGGCGCAGATCCTGGACCGGGTCTGGTCGTACGACTTCGGCGGCAAGGCCAACGTCGTCGAGCTCTACATCTCGTACCTGCGGCGGAAGATCGACGCCGGGCGCACCCCGATGATCCACACCCGCCGTGGCGCCGGCTATCTGATCAAGCCGGCGGAGTGACGACGCGCCTTCCGAAACCGCCACCGCCACCGCCACGCCGGCCACCACGAAATCCTTCGCCACGACCACCTTCGCCACGACCACCCCCACTACGCCGCCGGAGCCGCACTTTCCTTATTTGCTATACAGCGTAAGAGGACTCCTCTACGGTGTACGAGAACCGCGCCTCGTACACCGTATAAGGAGTTGCCCATGACGGCGTCGTCGACCGCCGCGAGCGGATCCGTAGCGACAGGCGGCCATCCCCAGCGCTGGCTGATCCTCGGCGTCATCTGCCTCGCCCAGCTCACCGTGCTGCTGGACAACACCGTCCTCAGCGTCGCGATCCCCTCCCTCACCAGCGAGCTCCACGCGTCCACCAGCGACATCCAGTGGATGATCAACGCGTACTCGCTCGTCCAGTCCGGCCTGCTCCTCACCGCGGGCAACGCCGCCGACCGCTACGGCCGCAAGAAGCTCCTCGCGCTCGGCCTCGCGCTCTTCGGCATCGGCTCGCTCACCGCCGGCCTCGCCGGTTCGACCGCCCAGCTGATCGCCGCCCGCGCCGGCATGGGTGTCGGCGGCGCGCTCCTGATGACCACGACCCTCGCCGTCGTCATGCAGATCTTCGACGACTCCCAGCGGGTCAAGGCCATCGCCATCTGGGCCACCGTCGGCTCCCTCGGCTTCGCCGCCGGCCCGCTGATCGGCGGCGTGATCCTGAACCACTTCTGGTGGGGAATGATCTTCCTGATCAACATCCCGGTCGCCGTGATCGGCCTCGTCGCCGTCCTCAAACTGGTACCGGAGTCCAAGAACCCGAACGGCGAGCGCCCCGACCCGCTCGGCGCGCTGCTCTCCACCATCGGCATGACCGCGCTCGTCTACGCGATCATCACCGGCCCCGGCAGCGGCTGGACCTCCGCCGAGACACTGGTCTCGGCCGCGGTCGGCCTCGCCGTCCTCGGCGCCTTCGCGGCCTGGGAGCTGCACATCCCGTACCCGATGCTCGACATGCACTTCTTCCGCAACCAGAAGTTCGTCGGCGCCGTCGCCGGCGCGATCCTGGTGATGCTGGGCATGGGCGGTTCACTCTTCCTGCTGACGCAGCACCTGCAGTTCGTCCTCGGGTACGAGCCGCTGGAGGCGGGCCTGCGGATGACGCCGCTCGCCCTGACGATCGTCGTCCTCAACCTCTCCGGTCTCGGCCCGAGGTTCGTCATGAAGGTCGGTACGGCATCGGCCGTGGCCGTCGGCCTGTCCCTGGTCGCCGCCGGTCTGACCTCGATCGCCCTGCTCGGCGGCGGTACGGACGGCAGCTACGGCGGCATGCTGCTCGGCCTGGTCCTGATGGGCGCGGGCATCGCGCTCTCCAACCCGGCCATGGCCAACGCCATCATGAGCGCGATCCCGCCGGAGAAGGCGGGTGTCGGCGCCGGCGTCAACGGCACGCTCGCCGAGTTCGGCAACGGCCTCGGCGTCGCCATCCTCGGCGCCGTCCTCAACGCCCGCTTCGCCGCGCTCGTCACCGTCACCGCCACCTCGCTCCCGGCCGCCCTGGCCGCGGCGGGCAGCGACGCCGAGCGGCAGAAGATCTCCGACGCCTTCGCCGGCGGCCTGCAGACCAGCCAGCTGGTCGGCGCGGTCGCCGTCTTCGCCGGCGGTCTGCTGGCGGCGGCGCTGCTCAGCCGGGCCGAGCGCGCGGAGCGGCGGGCGGCGGCCGAGGCGGCCGGTGAGGGAGCGGAGGACCAGGTGTCCGCTGCTTAGCATGGGCGTGAGCCACGGACAGACGGAGGAACGCGATGGCCAAGGCAGCGGACAGGGCCAAGAACCCGGCGCGTTCCAGCGTCTGGCTGGAGACGAACAAACGCAGCCGGGCAGCCCGTGGCGGCAGCGGCCCGGCCGGGCTCGACCGTGACCGCATCGTCGTCACGTCGATCCGGATGCTGGACGAGGAGGGCCTGGCCAAGCTCTCGATGCGCAGGCTCGCGACCGAGCTGAACGTCACCGCGATGTCCCTGTACTGGTACGTGGACACCAAGGACGACATCATCGAGTACGCCCTCGACTCCTGCTACGGGGAGGTCGACCTGGCCGCGGTGCTGGCGGCCGACGGCTGGCGGGAGCGGGTCCGGGTGCTCGCGCTCGAGTACCGGCGGATGCTGGTGCGGCACCCGTGGATGTCGGCGGTCGCGGGCCAGTACCTCAACGTCGGACCGCACGCGATCGCCGTCGGCGGCGAGATCCACAAGGCCATCCGGGACAGCGGTCTGCCGGTCTCGCGCACGCCGAGCGCGACGTCCGCCGTCTTCCAGTTCGTGTACGGCTACGGGACGATCGAGGGCCAGTTCAGCCGGGTCGCGCAGCAGGCCGGCATGTCGCAGGACGACTTCTACACGGACTCGATCGCGGCGTTCCGTGAGGAGGATCAGTTCACGGGGACCCTGGAGGAGATGAGCGAGGTCCTCGACGAGCGGCTCTCGCACGGCTCCGTCGACGAGATCTGGGACCGGGACTTCGACTACGCCCTGGACGTGCTGATCGCCGGCATCGAGGTCATGGTCGAGCGCGGCCGCGCGGAGGCGGCGGCGGAGCGGGGCGCGCAAGGGTGACCGTATGACCGTACATACGGAATGACCGTACATACGTAGAAATGACGAAGCGGCGGGCCGTCCCCTGCCCGCCGCTTCGTACGTACCCGGCCGCGCCTCCGCTCGAAGCGCGGCCGGGAGCTTTTCTACTTGGCCGCGTCGGCCGGAACGGCGTCCGCCGGGGCGTCCTGCGGCTCCGGCGCGTCGGCCTTCTTCACCGCGTTGCTCTTCAGCGCGACTTCCTTGATGAAGAGCGTCACGAGGAAGGCGACGAACGCGAACGGCGCCGAGTAGAGGAAGACATCGGCCACACCGTGGCCGTACGCCGCCTCCATGACCGTACGGATCGGGGCGGGCAGCTTGTCCATGTCCGGGATGCCGCTGCCGCCGCCCTGGCCCATGGCCGCCGCGGCCTTCGGGCCGAGCTCGGTCAGGCCCTCATTGACGTACTGCGTGACCCGGTGGGCCATGATCGCGCCGAGCGCCGAGACACCCATCGCTCCGCCGAGGGAGCGGAAGAAGGTGACGACGGAGGACGCGACGCCGAGGTCGGCGGGCGCGACCTGGTTCTGGGTGCACAGGACCAGGTTCTGCATCATCATGCCGAGGCCGAGGCCGAGGACCGCCATGAAGAGGGCGATGTGCCAGTACGGGGTGTCGTACCGCAGCGTGCCGAGCAGACCGAGGCCGGCCGTGGCGAAGGCGCCACCGCTGACCAGCCAGGCCTTCCAGCGGCCGGTCTTGGTGATGATCTGGCCGGAGACCGTGGAGGAGACGAAGAGTCCGGCGATCATCGGGATCGTGAGGACACCGGACATCGTCGGCGACTCGTTGCGGGCCAGCTGGAAGTACTGGCTGAAGAAGACCGTGCCGGCGAACATCGCGACACCCACGAAGAGCGAGGCGAGCGAGGCGAGGGTGATCGTCCGGTTGCGGAACAGACGCAGCGGGATGATCGGCTCGGAGGCGCGGGACTCGACCAGGACGAAGACGAGACCCAGCAGGATCGAACCGCCGACCATGGCGGCCGTCTGCCAGGACATCCAGTCGTACTTGTCACCGGCGAAGGTGACCCAGACGAGGAGCAGGGAGACGGCGGCGCTGATGAAGAAGGCGCCGGACCAGTCGACCTTGACGTCGCGCTTCACGACGGGGAGCTTCAGGGTCTTCTGGAGCACCACCAGGGCGATGATCGCGAAGGGCACGCCGACGTAGAAGCACCAGCGCCAGCCGAGCCAGTCGGTGTCGGTGATGACGCCGCCGAGCAGCGGGCCGCCGACGGTGGCGACGGCGAACGTGGCGCCGAGGTAACCGCTGTACCGGCCGCGCTCACGCGGGGAGATCATGGCGGCCAGGATGATCTGGGAGAGGGCGGTCAGACCGCCGACGCCGATGCCCTGGACGACGCGGACCGTGATGAGCATGCCGGGGCTCTGGGACAGACCCGCCACGATCGAGCCCGCGACGTAGATGGTCAGGGCTATCTGGACCAGCAGCTTCTTCGAGAAGAGGTCGGCCAGCTTGCCCCAGAGCGGGGTGGTCGCGGTCATCGCCAGGAGCGAGGCGGTGACGACCCAGGTGTAGGCGGACTGGCCGCCGCCCAGGTCGGTGATGATCTGCGGGAGGGCGTTGGAGACGATCGTGGAGGACAGGATCGCGACGAACATGCCGAGCAGAAGCCCGGACAGCGCCTCCATGATCTGCCGGTGTGTCATCGGGGCGGTGGAGCTGTCGCCCCGGTCCCCCTGTGCACCCTTGGCAGGTGCGGTGGTAGCCATGAATGTCCTTTGCGTGAAGTCTGGCCGCGTGGTCTGGCTGGGTGAAGCCTTGGCAGGTCAGGCGTGGTGGGCCCGGCAGTCCCCGAAGTCGTCACGGAGGCGGGCGAGCAGGGTGGTGAGCAGTGCGACGTCTTCGTCGGACCACTCCGCGAGATGGCGGGCGAGGAAGACGTTCAGTCGTCGGTCGAGTTCGGCGAGCATCGCCTCACCCCCCGGGGTGAGGCGCAGGATGCGAGAACGCCGGTCCGCCGGGTCGGGCAGTCGTTCGACCCAGCCGTACTCCACCGTGTGGGCGACGTGCCGGCTGCTGACCGACATGTCGACCGACATCAGCTCGGAGACCCGGCTCATGCGCATGTCGCCGTGATGGTTGAGCAGTGCGAGGACGATCGCGGAACCGCCCGGGCATTCGGCCGGCAGGGTACGGGCGAGGCCGCGCTTGACGGCTCCGATCGCACTCACCTGCCGGCTGAGCGCCTCGTACCGGTTCAGCTGGTCCATCGGGCACCCCTCCATCTTGTTGCTTAGAGCAACGATAGAGATGGATGGTTGCTTCAGGCAAACTAAATCGGTCAAAGAGGGCTAAAGAATCGGTAAAGGCGGGGGTGTCGTGCGGGTCACGGCCGGAGGCGGGGGGAACGGCGGGGCAGGGCTTGGGGGCGTCCGTCCGACTTCGCTAGGGTCCGGGCCATGGCACACAACCCCCAAGCACCGTACGGCCAGGGCGGTCAGCCCCCCGAGGGCTCCCACGACCCCGCCGGCAGCACCCAGATGTTCCGCGCCTTCGTCGACGAGGGCGTCCCGCAGGGTCAGCAGCAGTACCAGAACGCGACCGTTCATTCCGCGTCCTCCGGCCCGCGCGTGGGCGTGATCGTCGGCGTCATCGTCGCGATCGCCGTCCTGGCGGGCGTGGCCTGGCTGGCGCTGGGCTGAACCACCGCACGAACCTGATGGCCCCCCTGTACTTCGGTACGCGGGGGCCATCGAGGTAGGTGGGGGAGGAGGGGGTACGGGAGGAGGGGGCCACGCGGAAGCCCGGGTATCGCTCCGGCAGTCGTCGGCCGGCCGCGGGCTCGAAATAACCGTTCGCCGCCCTGAGGCGGATCGGGTTGGTTGGTCGGCATGACAGAGCTGCGAACCGAACGTCTTCTGCTCCGTCGCTGGCGGGAGTCCGATCTGGAGCCGTGGGCGGCGATGAACGCCGACCTCGAAGTCCGGAGGTACCTGGGCGACCTGCTCACGCGGGAAGAGAGCGACGAGACGGTGGCCCGGATGCGGGCCGACTTCGACGCGCGGGGCTTCGGGTGGTGGGCCCTCGAGTCACGGGAGACGGGCGAGTTCCTCGGCCGCGCCGGGCTGGACGAGGTGAAGGGGGTGCCGGTGACGGGCGTGGACGTCGGATGGCGGCTGAAGCCCTCCGTATGGGGGAACGGCTACGCCACCGAAGCCGGCCTGGCCTGCCTGGCCTTCGCCTTCGAGACCCTGGGCCTGCCGGAAGTGGTCGCGATGACGAACGTCGGCAACCTCCGCTCCCAGGCCGTGATGCGCCGGCTCGGCATGACCCGCGATCCGGCCTGCGACTTCGAGGACCCGAGCGCGCCCGAGGGGCCGCTCCGCCCGTGCGTCCTGTTCCGGACCGACCGGATGCCGGCCGTGGCTTCTTAGTCGGCGCTCCGCTTTCTCTTCCAGCCCTGGCGGATCTCGTCCGCCGCGAACACCAGGGCGGCGACACACAGAGCGGCCTCGACCACGCCCCAGGCCCCGGCCCATCCGCCGCCGGAGATCCGTCCGACGGCCCCGGACGCGATGGAAGGGACGAACACGATGAGAAATATGGTCGCCCTGTAGTTCTGCACGAAACCCTCCCTTGTCCGGCGCACAGCTCATATTCGCAGGGGGGAGGGGCAGCCCCGTCGCGGCCCGGTGATCAGTGAGGGGCCTCCAGGAGTCCGCTGATCCGCTCGTGCAGTCCATGGGGGAGGGGGACGGCCCAGCGGTCCGCCGCCTCGGCGGCGAGGTCCCGGCTCCAGCGCCAACTGTCGCGGGCGGCGGCCCGTACCTCCGCGTCGCGGGCGGCGGAGGTGGTGGTGGAGACGTACCGGTCGAGGTCGGCGGCGGGCAGGTCCCGCTCCATGGCCCGGCTGGGGGTGAGCCAGTGGGCGGTGCTGTCCCGCAGGAGCCGGCAGAGCCGCAGTTGTTGAGGTGCGACGACGGTGTGCAGCAGGGCGTGGGCGCGGCCGGTCTCACCGCGGGCCAGGACGTGCGCGAGCATCAGCGTCCAGTTGGCCAGTTCGTCGGTCAGCTGCCGGGCGGTGGCCACCGCCTCGGGCGGACGGAAGCGCGCCAGCTGCCGGGCGGCCTCGGTGAGGCGCCCGGTGCGGTCCAGCAGGACGGCGTCCTCGGGGCGGGGCAGGTGCACCATCCCGGCCCAGGCCGGGACTTCGTCGATACCGGGCTTGGCGGCGACGATGTGGAACTCGCCGCGCATGAGGTCGTCGAAGACGACCGCGAGGACCCCGTACATGTTGGTGTAGGCGAGCGTGAGAGGTGCGAGGCGCGCCAGGAACGCGGGCCCGTCGAAGTCGTCGACGTGCCGGTCCTGGACGTAGAGGTACGCCTCGATGTCGGAGTGGGCGTCGGCCTCGCCCAGGGTCCAGGACCCGTAGAGAAGGACGCCTTCAAGACGGGGTTCGGATTCGGCGAGCTGCCGCAGCCGGGCGATGCGGGCATCGAGCGCGGGGCAGGCGGAAGGGTGGGACATGGGAAGCGGGAGTCTCCTGATGCGAGCGTGAGGGCACGCTGACGGCACCCGGCGGACGCCGGGTCGAGGTCTGGAACGTGCTCGCCGGTTCAGGAGAAATTGCCCATGCCCGGGATTCTACGGACGCGGTCAACGGGCGTGCCCGCATGGGCGGATGAGGAGGGAGACCGTCCCCAGGACGGCTCCCGAGCGCCCGAACAGGCAGCGTCAGGAGACGAGGAAATACACGCGAACGGAGAGGGCGGAGTCCCAGTTCACCTCTCCCCGGACGTGCACCTGACCGTCGTCCGGAGCGACGTTGTGCACCGTCATCGTGGCGTCCCCGATGAACGGAGCGCCGGTCCGGCCGTCCAGTTCGCACATCGACACCATGACGACGCTGTCACGGGTCACACCGGGGACGCTGAACGCCAAGGTGAAAAGCCCGTTGATCCCTAGGTTGTAGATGTAGGTGAACTGGTTCGGCGACTCGCTTACCGGCGTCACCCGAAGTGGCTCACTCATTGCCCATCGCCTCTCGCGCAGGGAAATCAAACCGAGGACGTGGCACGCTCGACGGCCTTGCCACCAGCGGAGAGACTGACACCGCGTGCACCCCCGAGGCAATGTCCGCCAGGGTTTTTGGTCCATACGGGTGGCCGTTTCGGAGCAATTCCCTCCCGCATTCCGGGCGAGAGGGAATTAAGTCCCTTCGCGAGCGCGCGGAGTGGAAACAGGCCGCCTCTGCGGCCACGCGAGTTCACACCCGCCCCATTCCGGCGCGGGATTCCGACTCATTTCCCTCCGGTGGTGACCAGCGGGGCATGAACCCCGGCCGGCCGACGGCGGTCGGCCGCTGAGCCGTGCCCGGATGCCCCATTCCACTGCCGCGCACCCCGAACCGGCGGACACGGCCCCACCTTCCCAGGCCGCGAACCGAGCCCCACCCCACCGGGCCGCACGTGCCACAGCCGCCGAAAAAGAAGTCCCCGTACCCGGTCACACCCCCCTCCCGCCCGGTGTCAGTGAAGCGAGCGTGCGGGAAACGCCCGCCGCGGGCCGAACGAGGAGACCGAGATGTCCACCACTGCCGCCGTCGTCACCGCTGTCGCCGCGTTCATGGCCGGGTTCTCCGGTGCTGCGATCTTCTTCCGGGCGACGTTCGTCGTCGGGCCTCTGGCCGAGTACGGGGTTCCGCGCGCCACCTGGAACCTGCTCGGCGCGGCCAAGCTGGCCGGCGCCGTCGGGCTGCTGGTCGGCTATGCCGTCCCCGCCGTCGGGGTCGCCGCCGCGATCGGCCTGGTCCTCTACTTCGCGGGCGCTGTCGTCACGGTGCTCCGCGCCCGCGCGTACGGGCACATCCCGTTCCCGCTGATCTACATGGCTCCGGCGGTGGCTGTTCTCGCCCTGGCCTGAGGTGGGACGGGAAACTATTCACAGGCTGTGGATAAAAATCCCCCACGCTTCCCCTTCGAAGAAACGGCCCTGCTTCATCGATTCCGAGGGAGATCCATTCTTCCCCGCCCGGAAGTGGGGTCGGTGCCATCGAGGTGCGGACGGTCAGGAGGAGCTGGTGGGGCCGGCCCGGCGGCTCGTCGAGCTGACCGGGGCCGCGCACGCCGTCTTCCCCGGCGGGCATGTGGGGTGCGTGGAGCGCCCGGAGGAGTTCGCCGTACGGCTGCTCGCCGCCCTGCGCCCGTAGACCAAGGGCCGCGAGGTCACCGCCACTCGGCCGTGACCTCACGGGTGTCGACCCGCATGCCGAGCGGCACCCGCCAGGCGTCCACGCAGACCGTGTACGTACGGGTCTCGGACGCCCCGGCCGCGAGGGGCGCGGGCAGGGGCTGGTCGGATGTGAGCGTGGCCCAGTCGACGCCGAGCGCGCCGATCACGTGCGTGGCGAAGGTGACGCTGCCCGAACGGGTGGCCGTGCCCCCGGTGTTGCGGAAGGTCACCGTCACCTTCTCGCACCAGCGCCGGTCGGCGGCGGACCGTACGGGAGCGGAGAGCGTGACCGCCGCGGGGGCCGGCGGGCCGGTGGGGCCCGGCGTGGTCGTCGGAGGGGTCGGAGGGGCCGGAACGGGCGTCCCGGGCTCTCCCGGCGCTTCCGGGCCCTTCGGCCCGCCCTGCGCGTCTGGTGCGTCCGATCCTCCCGACGCCCCCGGCGCAGCCCCAGCCCCAGGCGTACGAGGCGAGGTCGACGGATCCGCTGTCGCAGCCCCGCCCCCCTTCGGCTCCGCCGAGGGTGACGGCGACGGCAACCGTGAAGGCGGGGGAGAGGAACGGTCAGGCCCCAGCGGGACCATCGTGACCGAACCGGACGGTGGCACGGCGCCCTTGGGGCCTCCCGCGCCGGCGCCGACCGCCGCGTAGCCCTGGCCGTCGTCGTCCGCGCCGCACGCGGTCAGCGCTCCGCCGAGACAGAGCGCGACCACGGACACGAGTACGACTCCCGGCCGTTCCCCACACCCGCGCCACCGTCCCTGGGCTGCCATGGCGGCAGTGTGACTGACGAGGCGTCAGGAAGGAAGTGGTCGGGCGGAAGCGGGAGTTCAGTCAGCGATCAGGCCCTCGCGAAGCTGCGCCAGCGTGCGCGTCAGCAGGCGCGAGACGTGCATCTGCGAGATGCCGACCTCCTCGCCGATCTGCGACTGGGTCATGTTCGCGAAGAACCGCAGCATGATGATCTGCCGTTCGCGGGGCGGGAGTTTGGCGAGCAGCGGCTTCAGCGACTCGCGGTACTCGACGCCCTCCAGAGCCGTGTCCTCGTAGCCGAGACGGTCGGCCAAGGAGCCCTCGCCGCCGTCGTCCTCCGGGGAGGGGGAGTCGAGCGAGGAGGCGGTGTACGCGTTGCCGACGGCCAGGCCGTCGACCACGTCCTCCTCCGACACCCCGAGCACGGCGGCGAGTTCGGGCACGGTCGGGGAGCGGTCGAGCTTCTGCGCGAGCTCGTCGCTGGCCTTGGTGAGGGCGAGCCGCAGCTCCTGGAGGCGGCGCGGGACGCGCACGGACCACGAGGTGTCGCGGAAGAAGCGCTTGATCTCGCCGACGACGGTCGGCATCGCGAACGTCGGGAACTCCACGCCCCGTTCGCAGTCGAACCGGTCGATCGCCTTGATCAGGCCGATGGTGCCGACCTGGACGATGTCCTCCATCGGCTCGTTGCGGGAGCGGAAGCGGGCCGCCGCGTAGCGCACGAGGGGGAGGTTGAGCTCGATCAGGGTGTCGCGGACGTAGGTCCGCTCCGGGCTGTCATCGGCCGCGCCCTCGTCGTCCAGGGCGCGCAGCCGCAGGAAGAGGGAGCGGGAGAGCGTACGGGTGTCGATGGCCTCGGTCGTGACGGCCGTCGGCGTGGCGGCGAGGCCCGCGTCGCCATCGGCGGCGGTCGGCGCCGTCGTCTGCGCGGGCACGGGCATGGGCGTGAGCGTGAGCACCTTCGAGCTGCCCTGTTCTGCGGACATGCCACCCCCTTTGAGGTCGCGGACGGTCGTGGCGGCCACGGCCATCTGAGGAACGCAGCCTCCACCTGAATACCGGAGGTGAGGCCGTGGCAAACGCGGTTTCTGCAGAATGTCACAAGTCGGCAACGCGCTGTAGTGACTTGTCGACACAGCGGAGTCGAGTATCCGCAGGAAACAAGGGGTGTGCGGCTTTTGAGGTGCCTTAAAGGTGCTCCGGAAGGGTCTACCCGATCCGGTTACGCCTCGATCCGATTTGCGGATCTCAGGCGGGCGAAGCTCCGGGCGAGGAGCCTTGACACGTGCATCTGCGAGACCCCGAGCTCCTGACTGATCTGGGACTGCGTCAGGTTGCTGTAGTAGCGGAGCATCAGGATGCGCTGCTCGCGCTCGGGCAGCTGGACGAGCAGATGCCGTACGAGGTCGCGGTGTTCGACGCCGGCGAGCGCGGGGTCCTCGTAGCCGAGGCGGTCGAGCAGGCCGGGCAGGCCGTCGCCCTCCTGGGCGGCCTCCAGGGAGGTGGCGTGGTACGAGCGGCCGGCCTCGATGCAGGCGAGCACCTCGTCCTCGCCGATCTTGAGGCGTTCGGCGATCTCGGCGGTGGTCGGGGAGCGGCCGTGGGCGGTGGTGAGGTCCTCGGTGGCGCCGTTGACCTGGACCCACAGTTCGTGGAGGCGGCGGGGGACGTGGACCGTGCGGACGTTGTCGCGGAAGTAGCGCTTGATCTCGCCGACGACGGTCGGCATGGCGAAGGTCGGGAACTGCACGCCCCGGTCCGGGTCGAAGCGGTCGATGGCGTTGATCAGGCCGATGGTGCCGACCTGGACCACGTCCTCCATCGGCTCGTTGCGGCTGCGGAAGCGGGCGGCGGCGTAGCGGACGAGGGGGAGGTTCGCCTCGATCAGGGCGCCGCGGACGTGCTGGTGTTCCGGGGTGCCCGGCTCCAGGTTCTTGAGCCGCGCGAAGAGCACCTGGGTGAGGGCGCGGGTGTCGGCGCCGCGGGTGCCGGGGCGGTGGCCGGTGCGCGCGCCGGGGGTGCCGTCGGCGGTCTCGGGCGTGTCGGAGTCGCCGGGGTGACCGGAGTCGCCGGGGTGACCGGAGTCGCCGGACTCTTCGGTGCCTCCGGAGTCGTCGGAAGCGCTCGGGATGTCGGCGGCGGCGGCGTCGGTGTCGGGGGCACCGGCGGTGCCGGGCGTACGGGGGGCGCCGGGCGTGGTCGGGGTTCCGGGCTCGTTCTGGGGAGGGACCTGAGGCGCTGCACTGGCCGGCACGTTCACGCCACCCCTTCACGTCAACTTCGGTCGACTCATTCGTCAAAAGCGGTCATAGCATCACAAGACATGTCCACTGTGTGCAAGCACCGCATAACCACGTGTTGAGTGAGCGTCGGGCGGGTAAGAATCCGGGCCCTCCGCCGTCGACGGCGAAGGGCCCGGAAGGGTGGTGACGCGTGCGCGCCGCGGAGGACGAGGCGGGGGATCAGGCCTCGAACGGGTAGTCGGCGATCACCCAGGTGGAGAACTCGCGCCAGAGCGCGACGCCCGCCTGGTGCGCCGGGTGGTCCAGATAGCGCTGGAGCGCGTCCCGGTCGGCGACGGCGGAGTTGATGGCGAAGTCGTACGCGATCGGCCGGTCGCTGATGTTCCAGGCGCATTCCCAGAACGTCAGCTCGGGGATCCGCGAACCGAGGGCGCGGAACGCCTCGGCGCCCGCGATCACGCGGGGGTCGTCGCGCCGGACGCCGTCGTCGAGCTTGAAGAGGACCAGATGGCGGATCACTGCCGTCTCCCGTGGGCGAGTCCGGTGCGAGTCGGTCGACTCAGTTGACGAGCTCCGTCATGAACTGGCCGACGCTCTGAGCGGCGCTCGATATGCCCTCGAACCCTACCTGGACGAGGTCCGCCGCCCGGGCCGGGGACGTGATGATCGTGTACAGCACGAAAACCCCGACCGCATAGAGCGCGACCTTCTTCACCTGCGCCATTCGTCCGCTCTCCCCAGTCGCCCCTGAAACCCCTGTCACCACCGCTGCCGCCGCCGTCACCGCTCCCGGCGCCGCGTTTACGCGGTCGCCGAGTCTAACCGAGCGCCTTCCGGCCGGGTCTTTATGGACCAATGGCCCAGTGAACGGGGCCTTTCGCCGACCCCCGGAGCGGCGGGCGAACGAGCAGGATGGGTCTCGAGCCCAGCGGATCTGGCAGGAATCCGCAGGGCTTTGGAACCGGCCCTCACTGCGGGGTCCGCGCCGAGTGCGTCCCCTGATCACGGCGCTGGACTGGCAGGTCCGGTTCTCATCGGGGGGAACGGCTGTCCCCCCGATGCCGTTCCCCCCGGCCAAGCCTTTCCCCGGCCGGCCCTTCCCGGCCCGGCCACCGCACGTCACCCGCGCGCCTTCACGCTTCCTCCGCTCTCCCTTCCCGCTTGTTCCCCGCTTGTCCCTTCGCTTCCGCCTTCCCCGGCCGTCCGGGGCGCCGCTAGCCTGGCGGCACGTCATGTGCACGGCGGGCAGCGAGTCCCGAGGGGGCCGAGCGGTGAGCACTCCCGACGAGGAACGTCGGCCCGGCCGGCCGCGCGAGCGGCCAGGCGACCGGCCGGACGAGGGGCCCACCGACCCGTTGTCCGACATCCCGGGGCCGGCGTCTTCGCACGCGTTCGCCTCGGGGCGGGACATGTACGTCGCCGAGCAGGGCGACGTCCATCTCCACATCGACTACACCGAGACCGCCGACGGCCGCGAGCACCACACCGTCGGCCCGGTCACCGACGACTGCCCCTATCCCGGTCTCTCCGCCTTCACCGCCGACCAGGCCGACCGCTTCTTCGGCCGCCGCCGGCTCCTCACCGAACTCGGCGAACGGCTCGCCGACTGCCATGCCGGCCGCACCCCGCTGGTCGTCGTCGCCCCGTCCGGCGCGGGCAAGACCTCGCTGCTCCAGGCCGGGCTCTGGCAGGACCTCGACCAGGCCCGGGTGCCGGTGCCCGGATCGCGGCACTGGCCGCGGCTGCTGCTCACCCCGACGGCCCGCCCCCTCGCCGAACTGACCGCCCGTCTCGCCCGGCTCGCCGACGAGGAGCCGGACCGGATGGCGCACTGGTGGACCGCCGACCGGACGCGCTTCGCGCGGCGGCTGCGCGAGGCCGTGCCCGCACGGACGCTCGTGGTGGTCGACCAGGCCGAGGAACTCTTCACCCTCTGCGCCGACCCCGCCGAACGGCAGGGCTTCACCGAACTGCTGGCCTGGCTGGCGGACCCGGGCGCGGGCAGCGGCGACGCCCCGCTCGCCGTCGTCGTCCTCGCCCTGCGCGCCGACTTCTACGCCCGCTGCGCCGAACTTCCCTGGCTGCGGACCGCCGTACAGAACGGCCAGCTGCTCCTCCCCGCCCTGACCCGCGCCGAACTCGCCGACGCGATACGCCGGCCCGCCCGCGCCGCCGGACTGCGCCTCGAACCGGGGCTCGTCGAACTCCTCCTCGCCGACTTCTCCGCCACCGAGCCCGCGGCCGGCCCGGAAGGCCGCGGAGCGGGCTCCGGCGGCGACCGGAGCGGCGACCACCCCGAGACGGGAGCGCTGCCGCTGCTCGCCCACGCCCTGCGCGCCACCTGGCAGAACCGGCAGGGCCGCCTGCTCACCGTCGACGGCTACACGGGCACGGGTGGTGTCGCCCACGCCGTCGGGAACACCGCCGAACGGGTCTTCGACCGCCTCGACGCCGCCGAACGGCGGATCGCCCGGCGGCTGTTCCTCGGTCTGGTGACGGTCGGCGAGGACACCGCCGACAGCCGCCGCCGGGTCCGCCGCGAACAGCTTCTCGACGCCATCCCCGACCGGGCGCGCGCCGAGGCGGTGCTCGCCGCGTTCACCACCAAGCGCCTGCTCGTCCAGGACCGCGACACCGTCGCCATCACGCACGAGGCGCTGCTGACCGCCTGGCCCCGGCTGCGCGGCTGGATCGACGACGACCGGCCCCGCAACCTGATCCTCCAGGACCTGGACGCCGCCGCCCGCGCCTGGGCCGCCGCCGGACACGAGCACGACGCCCTCTACCGGGGAGCCCCGCTCGCCCGCGCCCTCGACGCGGCGCCCCCGCCCGACGACCCGGACGAGGACGACCCGCTGCGGCGCGCCTTCCTCGACACGTCCGTGCGGCGCGCCAAGCGGGCGGTACGGATCCGGCACCGGCTCACGGCCGTCCTCGTCGTGCTCGTGGTCGTCGCCGCCGCGGCCTCGTTCGCGGCCCTGCGGCAGAGTGGCTCGGCCCGCGCCGAGCAGCGCCAGGCGCTGGCCGCCCGGATCGTCTCGCAGGCCGCCGGGGTGCGCGCGACGGACCCGGCGCTCGCGGCCCAGCTGGACCTGGTGGCCCACCGCCTCGCACCGCGCCCCGAGACCACCCTGAACGTGCTCGCCGACGGCAACTCGATCCTTCCGCGCACGAGGGCGGCCCATCGGCAGAACATGGTCCACGAGACCGTCTACCGCCCCGACGGACGCGTCCTCGCCAGTACGGGTGAGGACGGCAAGCTGCGGCTGTGGGACGCCGCCGATCCGGCCCGCCTCCGGCCGCTCGGCGCACCGGTCGACGACTCCGCCTTGAGCACCAACATGGTCTTCAGCCCGAACGGCCGGCTCCTGGCCAGCGGCCGGAGCTTCAACACCCCGGCCCGGCTGTGGGACGTCACCGACCCCGCCAAGCCCGTCGTGCTTCCGCTGCCCTCGGCTGTCGCGACCAGCTACGTCGTGGCGTTCGGTCCGGACGGCCGCACCCTGGCGGGCGTCGGCCCGGACCGCCGGATGGTCCTCGTGGACCTCGGCACCCCGGCCGCCGGCCCGGACGGTCCCGCCCGGCCCGCCCCGCCCCGCCGGCTCGCCGGCGCCTACGGCTTCCCGGAGAGCCTGCGCTTCGGGGCCGACGGCCGCACGCTCACCGGGGCCTGGCGCAACGGCCCCGTACGGGTGTGGGATCTGGCCCATCCGGACCGGGCACCCGTGGAACCGGTCCCGCCGTTGCCCAGCGCGAGCGGTTACCGGATCGCCTACAGCCCCGACGGGCGGACCCTCGCGATGGGCAACGACGCCCGGGTCTGGCTGTGGGACCTCGCCGACCCGGCCCGCCCCGTCCGGCTCCGGTTCTATCTGCCGGCGGCGGGCGATGTGCTCTCCCTGGCCTTCAGCGCCGACGGCCAGACCCTGGCCGTCTCGGACCGGGGCCGGACCGTGCGGCTGTGGAACGTCACCGACCCGGCCCAGTCCCCGGCCGGTACCGCCGTCCCCGCCCCTCCCTCCAACGTCCGGGGCCTGGCCTTCAGCCCCGACGGCCGCACCCTCGTCGGCGGTACCCAGGCCGGACAGCTCCAGCTGTGGAGCCTGCCCGGGCGGGTGCTTCCCGCCGCCGCGTACGGCGCGTTGTCGCTCGCCTTCGCCCCGGACGGCCGGACTCTCGCCACCGGCGGGTCCGACGGGACGGTCCGGCTGTGGAACCTCGCCTCGCCGGCCGGCGCCCCCCGCCCGCTCGGCACGCTGAACACCGGGACGACGAAGCAAGTGACCGTCCTCGGCTTCGGCCGGGACGGCCGGACGCTCGCCACGGGCGGCGACGGCCCTCTCGTGCTGTGGGACCTCGCCGATCCGGCCCGACCCCGGGAACTCTCCCGTACGCCCGGGGCGAGCCAGGGCTCCGGTGACGACGCGAGGCTGAGCGGGGACGGCCGGACGCTGGTCTTCGAGGACGGGGCCACCGTGCGGGTCTGGGGTCTCACCCCGCCGGACCGGCCCGCCGCGACCGGAAGCCTGCCGGGCAAGGAGGACGGCATCGAGGGGCTGACGGTCAGTGCGGACGGGCGGATGATCGGCGTCGGGCGCCACGGCGGGAGCGCCGAGCTGTGGGACCGGGCGGCGTCGCACCGTACGGCCACGCTGCCCGGGCCTTCCAAACAGGACAAACTCCAGGCGCTGGCGCTCAGCGGCGACGGCCGGACGCTGGCCCGGGCCGACCAGGACGGCGAACTGACCCTCTGGGACCTCGCGGACCCGGCGCGGCCGGTCGCACGCGGCTCCTCGGACCCGCGCGGCACGACCACCGCCCTGGCGGCGACCGCGCGCGGAGACCTGGTGGCGGTGGGCAGCGGCGAAGGCGGCATCCGCTTCACGGGTGCCGACCGTGCGTCCTTCCTCAGCCGCGCCATCGCCGGCAGCGCGCAGAAGATGGTCGCTCTCGCCTTCGCCCCGGACGGGCGCACTCTGGCGAGCACCGCGGAGGACCAGCCCGTACGTATCTGGACCACCGACCCGGAGGCCGCGGCCCGCACCGTCTGCGCGGCCACCGGGAACGTCCTCACCCCGGCCCTGTGGGCGCAGTACGTCCCCGGGCAGGACTACGACCCGCCGTGCCGGGACGCCCCGTGAGCCGGACGAGACCGGGCCGGTCAGGAGTTCTTGACGCTGATGCTCCCGTTGCTGGTCTTCAGCGTGAGCCGGTGCGGGCCCGCCGGGTCGTCGGTCAGACCGATCCGCTTGTCGCCGTTGGCCGTCTGCGCGTCTATCCGGTAGCCCGTGCCCGGCACCTTCAGGGCGATGGTGCCGTTGGTCGTCGTCGCCTGGACGTCCAGGTCCGCGGCCAGGTTCAGCTCGATGCCCCCGTTGGACGTCCGGGCCTTGATCCCGCCGCCCTTGACGTCCGATCCGGTGATGCGGCCGTTGGTGGTCCTCACGTCGACCGCGCCGTTCACCCCGGTCATCTCGATCCGGCCGGACGTGGTGGTCACCTGGACCGCGCCCACCTTCGTCAGCTTGACCGTGCCGTTGGTGACCTTGCCGCTCACCGGGATGCCGGCGGGGACGTCGACGCTGTACCCGACCGAGCAGAAGTCGATGTCGTCACCGCAGTCGCCGAGGATCAGCACCCCGTTCTCGACCCGGTGGGTGGGGCCGTCGGGCTTCTTGTCCTGGTACGAGACCGTGCGGCGCAGCGACAGGGGCCCGCCGGCCTTGGTGCCGTTGACGGTGACGCGGCCCGAGCCGTTCTCCAGCCGGACCGAGGTGATCTTCTCGGGCAGCGAACTGCTGTCCTCGTACATCTCGTTCACCACCATGCCGCACCCGGAGAGCGCGCCGACGGCCAGTCCGGCCGCCGCCACGGAGACGCCGAGTAGACGGATGTTCTTGCGCATGCGAGATCCCCCTGTTGCGAACGGTCGCCCGGCCCCGGGCCGGGCCGGCGTGGCCCGACGGCGACGCCGGGCCACGACCAGACCCCCGTGGTGCCCGACGTCTGCCGTCTGACGCTCCACGACGCTAACGGCCCCGCCGGCACGCCGACATCAGGGAAACCCCCGAAGAGAACCCCTGGATTGCCCCAGGGTTCGATCAGGGTTCCGGCCCGAGGACCGGCCCGAGGACCGGCCGAGGTCCGGCCCGAGGCCGGCCCGGGTCCCGGCCGGATTCCGGTCCGGCCCCGCGGTCCGCTCCGCACTCGTCCTCGCAGGTGGTGCCGTCAGACGGCGAGCCGCCGTTCGCTCAGTAACGCGTCGAAGTCGTCGGCGCCCACGTGGAGGAAGCGGCCGGCGAGGGGGTCGAGGTCGCCGTGGGCCACGCGGAGTATCGCCGCGAGGAACAGGGCGGGGTCCGTCCAGTCGTCGCGGCCCGCGCAGACGGCCATCGACAGGGTCATGTCGGTGCGCACCATGCCCGGACTGATGTCGAACAGATGGACCCCGCGGTCCCGGAGCGGTTCCGCCGCGACCGCGTCCAGGGCGAGCAGCGTCGCCTTGGAGCCGCAGTAGGCGGAGTAGCGGGGGTCTCCCTGGACGGCGAGGCGGGAGTTGACGTTGACGACGCGGCCCGATCCGCGGCGGGTCATCTCCGGCAGCACGGCCCGGCAGGTGTTGACGGTGCCGCGGACGTTCGTCTCGAAGACCTCCCACCACCGCTCCGGATCGGCTTCCCAGAAGGGGAGTTCGCCCTGGTCCACCAGGCCGGCGTTGTTCACCAGGAGGTCGACGGGGCCGAGCGCGGCCCGTACCGCCTCGGCGGCCTCCCGGATCTCGGCGGGCGCGCGGACATCCGCCACCGCCACGGCGACACCGGCTTCCGGACCGCCTCCGGAGCCGCCTCCGGAGCCGTCCCCGGAGCCGTCCCCGGAGGCGGCTTCGCGGGCGGCGGCGCAGGCGCGCGCGGTGACGTCGAGGAGCCGCCGGTTCCGGCCGACCAGTCCGACGGCCATGCCCGCCTCGGCGAGGGCGACCGCGACCATCCGCCCGATGCCGCGGCCGGCCCCGGTGACCAGCGCGACCTGCCCGGCGAGCGGGAGCGCGGGGGCGGTCACCGGACGGCCTCCGCGAGCTCCCCGAGCGGGAGCGCGGCGCCGCTCATGATCGCCTCGCGGTCGCGCCAATGGGCCCAGAAAGCGCCCGTGTATCCCTTCCTGTTCAGGCTGGTGAGGAAGGGGTTGTCGGCGTAGTTGTTGTCGTTCTCGCTGCTGCCGGAGAGGGTCGGCAGCATCACCCGGTACTGCTCGGACTTCGGGATGCGGTCCCAGAGGAAGTCGACCGAGGCCCGCCAGATCCCGTCGGGGCTGTCCGCCGTCCCCGGAGCCTCGGGGAGGTCGGGGGAGAAGTAACAGACGAGCCGGAAGTCGCCGGACTCGTCGAACATGAACTGCCGTTCGTACTCGATGGGTCCGTCGCACTGGTGCAGCTGCTTCAGGACGATCGGCCCCGACGCGTTGTTGGACTGGAGCCCGCGGACCGTGCGTACCCCGTCGCACTGCTCGGCCAGGGACTTGGCCAGGCCCATGTAGGGGAGGAGCCGGAGGCCGAGGCTGAACCCGGTGACCGTGGCGTCGAGTTCCATCATCCGGTCGACGCAGTCGCGCATGGTCTCCAGGGTCTCCCCCGGCATGCCGAAGAGCGCCTCGACCATCGTCAGCATGCCGTTGCGGTGGCACAGCTGCACCAGCCGCTCGGTGTCGGCGAAGTCGTAGTATCGGGTGCCCTTCGCGGTCACCTTCCACCCGTCGAGCATCTCGGGACGGGTGTGGTCGGCGCCGATGTTCACGCCCGCGCAGCCGGCGGCGGCCAGCAGCTCCGCGAACTCCTCGTCGAACGGGGAAGGTTGACAGTAGACCCAGAGCCGGAGGTCGCGCAGCGGGCTGGTCGCGTCGTGGTCGCGGCGCCGCACGATCTCCCGCAGCAGGTTCTTGCTGTGCGCGATCGAGAGGTTGAACTCGCTGTCCGTGGTGTGCAGATCATGGATGCCCTGGGCGGTCAGCGCCTCCATCTCGTCCACCACCGCCGTGATGCCGCGCCGCGCGAACTGCGTTCCCTTGGCGTCCGGTTCGACGCAGAAGCTGCATTTGTAGACGCAGCCGTTCTTGGTCAGGATGCTGCCCAGGCCGCCCTCGCGGTAGTAGCGCAGGTTGTCGACCTTGTACGGCTCGCCCGACCGCCGGGTGTAGGGGAGTTCGGTCTCCGCCTGCCAGGCCCGGCTCTCGTGGTGGCCGACGGCCGCGAACGACAGCGGGACGGGGACCGGGGCGGACGAGGAAGAGGGCGCGGGCGAGGGCGAGGAAGAAGGCGCGGGGGCCGCGCGGGGATCCAGCGCGGGCGGGGCCACTCTGGTGACGTTCCCGGGGCCGCGGTTGACCAGCAGTCCAGGGATGTGGATGCGGTCGGCGGACCGTCCCTCCGCGAGCGCCCGCGCCAGATCGCAGATGATCTTCTCGCCCGGCCCCTTCACCCCGTACTCGATGCCGAAGTAGTCGACCAGGGCGAAGGGCATGGTGGAGAAGCCCACTCCGCCCGCGACGACCGGCGCGGCGGTGAGCCGCCGTACCTCGTCGATGACCGCCTTGTACCCGTCCACGAAGGGGCGTTGCTCAAGCGCGTACACCGTGTCGGTGTTGCGGCAGGTCACGCCGACGAGCAGCGGGCGCTCCGCCCGGAAGTAGTCCCGGAGGGTCTGCCGCCAGTCGTCCAGGTGGAAGGTGAGGTCCAGGACGTGCGCCTCGAAGCCGGAGGCCTCCAGCGCGGTGGTGAGCACGTCCAGCGCGTACGGCGCGATCGGGGGGTGGATCTGGTTGGGGTTGATCAGAGCGACGGTGCCTTTACGGAGCATGATCTCGTCTTCCTGCTTACGGCCGTGTGGCGGCGGCGCAGCCCTCGGTCGCTCGTGCGCGCGGAGGCTGCGAGGTCTCCAGGACGTACTCGGTGACGCGGCTGCCGGGTGCGGCGGCGGTGGTGCCGCCGGCGGGATCCGGCAGCGGTTCGGTGAAGGTCAGCGTGTCCCCGGGCGCGGGCGCCAGGGCCGGCCAGCACAGCGGCTGGGAGAAGTCGACGTAGAGGGGCTTGCGGAGGGCCGCGCCGCCGGAGGTGGAGCGGGCGGCGTCCACCGGGCGTCTGTCGGCCAGGCCGCGGACGACGTCCCAGGGGTCCGGGAGCGTCGTGCCGCGCAGGAACGAGCGGCGGGGCACGCCCGTACGCGCGCACCAGCGGTACCAGGCCAGGGCCTCCCGCGCGGTTCCGCCGGCTCCCGCCGCGCCCGGGAGGGCTTCCGCGGGCAGCGCCGCCGCGGGCACCTTCCAGGTGCGCCGGCTCAGCACGAGCCGCCCCAGGGTCAGCCGCGGATAGTGCCGTACGGCCTCCGGGTCCCGGGGCGCCGCGAGGGCGTCCACGTGATCCCACAGGGCGAGCGTCGCCCCGGATCCCGGCCCGAGGCGGCTCAGCCACCGGTACAGGCCGGGGGCCACGGTCGGCAGGGTCGCGTTGTGCGGTACGGGGAACAGCGGGCGTCCCGCGAAGCGGCCGGCACCGGCACCGGGGCCAGGGCCAGGGCCGGTGCCCGGGGCGTCGTCGCCCTCGCCGCCGAAGAGCAGCAGCCGCCCGCCCGCCACGCGCACCGCGCAGGAGGACAGGTCGACCCGGGCCCCGGGGGTCTCGGGGGCGCACTCCAGGGCGCGGCCCGGATAGCCGAGCGCGGCGGGCAGCAGCAGGGGCCGCTCGTTGACGGTGGCGCCGAGCGACGCGGCGATGTCGACCGGGACCCCGTGCTCGTGAGGGGTGGCGGCGGTCGCCGCCCAGTCGCGCAGCACGGCGAGCCGGGCCGGGTCCAGGCCGGCGGCGACGCGGGCGGCGAAGCGGCCGTAGCCGGTGCCGACCCCGTTCACCACCACGCGGTCCCCGGCGAGTTGGACCGGCCAGGCCGCGCAGGAGAGGTCCATGACCGCGTCCGGCAGATCGGCCGCCACCGCGTCGAGGAGACCGGGATCGCACGCGGCCTCCGGCGCGCCCGGGTTCCGGTCCGCCGCCGCGCGGAGCCCGTCGAAGAGCCGGTGGCGCAGGGCGAGGACCGTGGCGAGTTCCTCGGCCTGACAGTCGGCGAGCAACGCGTCGGATTCCCGGCGGCCCTCGTCGAGGAACCACGCGTAGGCGGTCAGGACGGGCACCGGATCGGTGCCGAAGCGGCGCCGGAACGCGAGGGCCGTGGCCAGCTGGAAGGGCAGCTCGAAGCCGAGCAGCGGCACGACGCGCTGGACGCGGCCGAGGTCGGCGAGGACCTCGGGGCCGAAGGGGCCCGTGCCGTCGGCGCGCGGAACGTCGTCGTCGGCACGGACGCCCATGACGCCCACGACGTCCTCGCCGACCGCCGAACGGTCGCCGCCGCCCGCCCGGACGCCGATCCCCAGCGCGGTGGCGACGGCGGCGATGCCGTCCTTCGCGTCGCGCCGGGCGCCCGCGTGTGCCGGATCGGCGGCGAGGGCGTCCTCGGCGTCACGCAACACGCCCAGCGCGTCGTGGAGTTGACGGGCCTGCCGGGCCTCGGTCGCGTCCGGGTCCAGGTCCAGGTCCAGGTCCGGTGCCGGCGCCGTCGCGTCGGCCGCCGCGTGCAGCGTCCGCCGGCCGTGGGAGGGAAGACGTGGACCGATCTCCAGGAGCCCGCGCGCGACGAGGCGCGCGAGGCCGTCGGGCAGGGTGCCGCCCGGCGCGACGGTGTCCAGGCGGACCGGTTCCCGCAGCCGGGCGAGGGTGCCGGCGAGCGCGGCGCCGCATGGCGCGGACAGCACCCGTTCGGTGCCGTCCGCCCTGCTCAGGAGCCAGGTCACGCGCGTCCCGGAGGCGTCCTGGCGGACGGCCGCGGTGGGGTTGGCGGTGAGCCACAGCCGCTCCGGCCGCAGGCTCCGGTGGCCGCCCGCGGCGATCCACTGCCGTACCCACTCGATCACCGCGCGGTCGATCCGCACATGGCTGCGCGAGGGGAGGTCCGAAGCGGCCGGTGCCGTGTTCTCGAAGAGCACGTGCGTGGTGGCGAAGCCGGCGAACGGGGTCGGCTTCGACGCGGCGCGCTGCATGAGGCGGAGCAGGGTGAGGGCCCGGCGCCGGGTCTTCTTCGCGGCGGCCGGGTCCAGTGCGCCGACGGGGCCGGCGGCCAGGAGGCCGGGTACGGAGAGCTCGACGGACCGGGCGAGGTGCGGGTCGCGCAGCAGGGCGTCGACGGTCGCGCCGGACGTACGGGCCAAGTCCGCGAGGGCCAGGTCTAGTTCGTGACGGTTCGTGTCGCGCGCGGTCAGGGCGCGCGTGTACTCCTCCGCGAGGGCGGCGGCCGGGCCCCCGAGCACGGCGCCGGAAACGGCGGGCAGCGGGCGGGAGTTGAACGCGGCCCGGCGTACCCGCAGCAGATCGCGGCGCTCCTCCTGCCGTACGGTCGGCACCGACTCCCCGACCTGGTCGGCGAGTCGGGTGCCGGTGCGCTGGACGGCGTCCTCCGCGTACGCCCAGGCCGCGGCCGCGCCCCACACCCGGTCGCTGCCCAGGTCCGCCAGGACGGAACCCGGGACGCGGCACCGGCGGCGTACCACCACCGGCCCCGGGACGACGCGGTCGCCAGCCACGGGGGCCGTCTCGTGTACGGGCCCGCTCGTCACCGCCATGCGATCTCCAGCGGCAGGCGGTCCAGGCCCCGGTGCAGGAAGTGCGGCGTCCACGCCGGGTCGTCCGCGAGCCGCAGCCCGGACCATCGCCGGCTCACGGCGTCGAGCATCACCCGGCCCTCGGTGCGCGCCAGGTGCGCGCCGAGGCACACATGGCGGCCCTCGCCGAAACTGACGCCGGTGTTGCCGTCCTTGGCGTCGCCGCTGGTGAGCAGCTCGTGGTTGGCGGCGCCGAGCATCACCCGGATGCGGTCGCCGGGCTGGATGCGCCGCGACGCCAGCTCGCACTCCTCCCGCGCCACGCGGACGGTGAACGTGAGCGGGGACTCGCCGAGCAGCAGCAGGTCGACCTCCGCCTGGGCGTCCACCGTGCCGTCGGCCAGGCCCGCGAGGAGTCCGGGGTGGGTGGCGAGGCGCAGCAGCAGGCCGCTGAGCATGTTGCGGGAGGTATCGTGCCCGGCGATGTAAAGGCTGAAGACGTTGGCGAGGACCTCGGTACGGGTCAGCGCGTCCGGGGTGTCGCGCGCCTCGTCGGCGAGCGCCAGCACGGAGTCGGGCACGAGCAGTTCCGGAGTCCGCGTCCAGCGGTCGACGAGCCTGCCCAGCGCGTCCACGTGGGTCAGCGCGCGGTCGACGTCGTCCTCGGCGGGCTTCCCGGACGCCACGCCGCCGCCCCTGCTGATCACCCGGCACAGTTCGCTGACCTCGTCGCGGTCGGCGTCGGGGATGCCGACGAGGTCGCCGATGACGCTCACGGGCAGCCGGGCGGCGAGCTCCGCGACCCCGTCCAGGGAGGAGCGCTGCTCCGCCTCGTCCAGGAGCGCCGCCATCGCGGCCTCGATCCGCACGGTGCGGGCGCGGATCGCCCGCGGGGTGAACAGCCGTCCGAGGAACCGGCGCAGGCGCGCGTGCCGCTCTCCCTCGCAGGCCAGCAGCATGCTCTGGAAGAACCCGGCGTGGCTGCCGTCGTCCGACCACTGCGATCCCGGCGGCGGGCCGGGCAGGCTGAAGCGGGGGTCGCGCAGCACCAGCCGGGCGAGCTCGTAGCCGGTCACCACCCAGGTGCGGTCGGGACGGCTCCATACGAGGGGGCCCTGGCGGCGCATCCGCTCGTAGAGGGGGGCCGGGCACTTGAGCAGTGCCTCGGTGACCGCCGCGCGGGAGGGTCCGGTCGTCGTCATCTCGTCATCACGCTCTTTCTCAACGGACTCGGCGGGCTCGGCTCGTCGGCTTCGACGGCTGGGTGACCTCGGCGTCTCGGCGTCTCGGCGCCTGGGCGGCTCGACGCGCTCAGCGCAGCACCTTGCCGCGGGCGTCGTAGGCGGTCTCGTCGGCCGGTCTGCACAGGACCCGGTGCGGGGTGACCGGGACGGGCAGGCGGGCGCAGGCGTCGCGGACCCGGTCCTCGGTCACGGCGTCGGTCCCCATGACGATCACGGTGAGGCGGTCGCCTGTCCGGGAACGGTCGACGGACACCGAGGCGTCCCGGACACCGGGCAGCGCCCGGACGGCGGCCGTGATCTCGCGCGGGTAGACGCTGACGCCGTCGACCTTGACCAGGTCGTCCGCGCGGCCGTCCAGCACGAACCCCCCGCCGCCGTCGGCCCGGTGGGCGAGATCGCCGGTGGTCACGGCGCCGTCCGGCCCGGTGGTGAGCCGGCCCCCGGTCACCGCGAACCGGGTGTCGGGCCCCCTGGTCCACAGGGTGCCGACACCGTCCGGCCCGACGTCCTCCAGCCAGACGGGTTTGCCCGGCAGGGGCGCGCCGACATGGCCGTCGGCGCGCACCGTACGCCCGACCGTGACGAGTCCCGTCTCGGTGGAGCCGAGCATGGTCAGGAAGTCGCAGCCGGGGAACCCCGCGCGGATCCGGCCCGCCCGCTCGGGGGTGAGGCCGCCGCCGGCGGGGACGAAGGAGGTGCCGCGGAAGTCGTGCCGTCCGGCCGCCGTACGGGCGCCCAGCGCGGCGAGCGCGGGCGGCGCCAGGCACACGCCGGGGCGGCCGGCCAGCTCGGGGACGGCCGTCGCCCAGGAGCCGGGCCGGAACAGGACGAGGTCGCGGCCGAGCGTCATCGCCGGGGCGGCCACCATGTAGAAGGCCGCCGCGAAGTCGATGGCGGAGCAGGTGGCGAACACCTCGGCCGCCGCGTACTCCGGCATGCCGTCGGCGTACAGCCGTACCGCCGAGGGGATCGCGTGCGGCCGGCCGAAGAGCAGTTTCGGCTGCCCGGTGGTGCCCGAGGAGGCGGTGGCGTACGTGGGGCCGGCGACCTCGGGCGGAGGCGCCGCCTGGGGCCCGGCCGCCGTCAACTCCCCGTCGCCCAGCGGCTTGTGGCCGTCCGCGGCCCAGGCCGCGGGGTCGCCGAGCACCCAGCGGGGGGCGGGGCCGAGCAGCCCGAGCGCGAGCAGCCCCACGATCGACCGCTCGCCGCCGTCCGCCGGGACGACCCAGCCGTACGGGGCGTCGGGCAGCCCCGCCGCCAGCCGCTCCGCCCGGGCGAGGAGCGACGGCCACGGATGACGTCCGCGCTCGGTCACCACCCCGGCGCGCGAACGCCGCAGCACCGGTTCGGCCTGCTTCAGCCACGCGCCGAGGCCGCCCATGTCACCCACTCCCGGATCGTCGTGGGACCGCGCAGGTCCTCGGGGACGGTCACCCCGTTCTCGGTCAGGACGACGTACGTCACCTCGCGCTCCAGCGAGGTCAACGGCCGGTCCACGTCGTCCTCTTCGAGTGCTTCCGTCAGGACGTCGGTGAGCACGTCGGTGGGTACCTCGGTGGGTACCTCGGTGTGCGCGTCGGGGAGCACACCGGATGGCGGCGGGGCGGCCTCGGCGACGGGCGGGGCGCACCGCACGGGGAGGCGGCGCGGCATGTCGAAGCGGATGTGCCGGACCCGCTCGACCGCGGCGCCGGCGTCGGCGTACGTGGCGTCCGGCGCGGCGCGGTGCAGCGCCTGGAACAGTTCCCGCGCCTGGTGGCGGGCGAGCCGCGCGCCGAGACAGCGGTACGCGCCCCAGCCGAAGGAGAACAGCGCGCGGCCGGCCACCGGCGCGTCGTCCAGCCGGTTGGCGTCCGCGACCCGGACGGAGACGACCTGGCCGGCCCGGAACTCCCGCCCGGCCAGCCGGAACGGCTCCCTGACCACCCGCTCCAGCGTCTTGAGCGGCGGCTCCGCGCGCAGGGCCGCGTCGATCCGCTCCTCCAGGAGTACGGGGTCGGCGAGCGCCCCCGGGGTGTCCAGGACCCGTACGGCGGTGTTCCCGAGCATGCCGGCGACGGTCTCCAGCGACGCCTGCACCAGCATGACGGCGTTGGCCTCGACGTCCGCGTCCGGCAGGCCGATCTCCCCGGCGTGCCAGGCGCCGAGCACCGAGTCGCGGGGCGCGACCGCCCGGGCGTCCGCGAGGATCTCCCGGACCCGGACCAGCGCGGCGTGGCCCGCCCGGACCGCCTCCGCCGGGTCCTCGACCCGGGCGGCGTAGGCGACGAGCGCGACCTGCTGGCTCAGCTTGTGCAGCAGCCGGTACTCCGCGTCGGTGAAGCCGATGAGCCGCGCGCCGGTGCGCACCGCGTACGGGAAGGCGACCGCCGTCATGAACTCGCCGCCCCCGGCCGCGGCGAAGGGCCGCACGATCTCCTCGGCCGCCTGCCGCAGCCGCGGAGCGCGGGCCTCGACCGCGTCGGCGTCGAAGAATCCGCCGAACGCCCTGCGCAGCTCCTGGTGCCGGTCGTGGCCGGTCTGGAGCATGACGCGTTCGGCGAACGAGGAGATCTCGTCGATCAGCGGGCGCAGGCCCGGATCGACCTTGGTGGCGAGGTGCTCCATGACCGGGCGCGGTTCCAGCACGCCGAGGCGCTGGTCACCGAGCAGCCGGACCGCCAGGGCGCGGCTGCCGACGACCCAGCCCATGCCGTGGGGCAGGGCGGTCAGGCCGTCGTCCGCGGTGACGGGCGTCGCGGGAGCGGGAGTCGTCGTCTCAGGGGAACGGGTGTGGCTCATGCCGTACTTCCTCGGGGGAGAACTCGACGGGGCCGTCGGTGTGCCGGGCCCGGAACGCGCGGAGCGTCGCGGGCGGCGGCAGCCGGCGGTGCCGGTGGCCGAAGGTCATCGGCACCGTGCCGGGCACGATCGCCTTCACACAGCGCAGGCCCAGGCGGTCCAGCTCGCTGGTGGTGTGGTCCACGACGACGACGTCCTGCCCGTCGCGCCGCGCGGCCGCGAGCATCGCGGCGAGATCGGCGGCGACGTCGCCGGACGGCGTGAGGCCGTCCGGGGCGGCCGGGCCGGGCACGCCCGGCGGGGTGCCGTCGAGGAGGAAGGAGAACCACGGGCGCGCCTCGGGCAGGGCGCCCACCAGCGCGTGGTCCTCCATCCGGCGGACCAGCCCGGGATCGTCCAGTGCCGCCTCCAACTCGGCCCGGCGGCGCTGGAATTCGACCGTGTTCACGGGTGCGGAGGCGGCCATCTCGTGGACGGCGCCGAGCAGCGCCCGTTCCACCGTGAGGCCCGAGCCGGCGGTGACCAGGGTCGCCGGCAGGTCCGGATCCTCCGCTGTCGACACGAGGAGGGCCACGGGGACGTCGAAGGCGCCCAGCGCCCGGAAGGCCCGCAGTTCGCGGCCGGTGCGGTGGCGCACCGTTCGTACCGCCCGCGCCGCCTCGCCGGTCAGCCGGCCGAGGTCGATCTCCGGCAGCGGCGTCCCGGAGAGCCACGCGCACAGGAAGGCGTCGCGCTCGGACACCTCCAACAGGGCGGCCAGGAGCGCCTCTTCGGTGCCGGAGCCGAGGGCGCAGCCGTTGGAGTTCTCGTAGACGAAGCGCGGGCCGGTCTCGGGGCGGCGGGTCGCGCCGTAGTACGCGACGTGGAACGGCACGAGGGTCCGCCGGCCCGTGAGCGCGGAGTACGCCTCCGCCCATCCGGTCGGGATCTCCGGGGCGTACGGCGTGTACTCGAACCCCGGTTGTCCATACGCCTCTTCGGGGTGCAGGAGCAGGGAGCGGGGATCGACGACGGCGTCGGAGGCGGCGGGTCGGTCCGGCCCGCCGGGTCCGCCGGAGGGCTCAGCGGCGTCGGCGGAGGCGAGTTCGGCGTAGGAGGCGAAGCGGACGGGGTCGCGGCCGCCGCAGTGCCAGCCGGCGTACCGTTCCAGCCCCTCCAGGATCGCCGCCGGGCGCGCGCCCGCGTAGTCCTCGGCGCGGCCGATCGCGATCTCGTCGAACCCCCAGACCGTGGGCACCCGCACCTGCGTCGACGGCAGGACGGCCCGGTCGCCGACGGCGGCGGAGCGGGTGACGCCCGACCAGCCGTCGAGGTACTCCCGCTCCAGCCGTTCGGCGAACCGGGCGGCCGGGAAGCGGCGGGCCGAGCCCACACCGGTCGCGGGCAGCGGCGTGGCCAGGTCGGGGAGCGGGGGCGGCAGCGGGCGGCGGGCGCCCCGGCAGTGCGGCGTGTCGCACAGGGTGTGCGGCAGCGCCGGATGCCAGTCGCCGGCCAGCCGGGCGGGCCCGACCGTGTAGGCGGCCTCGGTGCCGAGCGGCGGCTCACCGGCGGCGAGCCGGGCCAGTTCGGCGCGGACGACGGCCGCCACCAGGCGCGCGGTCCCTGGCGGCAGCCACGCGTCGGGCCGCGCGGACAGCCGGCGGGGGACGGCCGGCTCGCCCCGGGGGACGCCCTCGGGGCGGTCCGTGGCGCGCACGCGCAGCCCCAGACAGTGGGGGCAGCCGGGCAGTCCGGGCCGGGTCACCGGGCCGACGACGACGCGGCCGCGGAGCCCGTACACGGGCAGCACGGTGGTGCCCGCGGCGGGCAGGCCGGACAGGTCGGCGTCCCAGCCGAGGTTCACCAGGACGACCGGGCGGCCGTCCCCCTCGGCGGGGAGGCCGGCGTGGAGAGGGGCGGCGGCGGTGATCGCGGCCGGGGTGTCGACGACCCGGGCGACGTCGTCGAGCAGACGGCGCAGCTCGGCCGCCGTGTCGTCGACGCCCTCGGGCGCGTGGGGTGCCGTCGTCGGCGGCGCGCTCATCCGGTGGACTCCCCGGTCAGGACGATCGCGGTCAGATCGGCGGCGACCAGCGGCGGCAGGACGGCCTCGCGCCAGGTCAGGCCGAGCGCGGACGCGACCTCGCCGGCCCGCTCCCGGGACGGGACCGGGCCCGGCCACGCGGCCACGACCGGTGCTCCATCGGGCCGCGGTCCCAGCTGCCGGCGGGCCAGCAGGGCGGTGAGCGCGCGCTCCGCCGCCTGGTCGGGGTCGAACCCGGTCCGGACGACGGCACCCGTGCCGTCGTCGGCCCGGGCCCGCCACAAGCCGCTCGGCAGGTGCGTGACGCCGACGGCGACGTCCGTGTCGGCGAGGGCGGCCAGCTCCGCGAGGGCGGGCGCCGTGCCCGTCCCCTCGGTGCGGACGGGTTCCATGCCGCCTTCCGCGCGGGCGTCCTCCGGCGTCCGGTCGGCCCACCGGAGCAGGGCGCGCGCCAGCGCCTCGGCGTGGTCCCGGCCCACGCCCGCGACGGCTGCCTCGTCCGCCGCGGGGAGCGTCGCCTCGACGGCGGTCAGGGCCGCCTCGGCGCGCGCGTCGACCATGGACCGCGCCACGACGACCGGGCCGTCGAGCGCCCCCGTCGGCGCGGTGCGCCCCGGCGGGTTGACCCGCACCCGCAGCGCGGTGAGCGGGAACTGGGGCAGTTCCTCGGGGGTGCACGAGAACAGCGGGCCGAAGCAGCGGGCGCCGAAGACGGCGTCGGGGTACGCGGACGTCCGGCGGTGCGCCGGCGCCGGTACGCCGGACGGGCGGGCCGCGGAGCAGGCCGGGCAGTCCGGGTCCGGGTCGACGTCCGTACGCCAGACGCTGAGCCGGGTCAGGTCCACCACGACGCCCTCGCCGAGTACGGAGTCGTCGGCCCCGGCGACGTACTGGAACAGCTCCTGGGCGAGCACGGTCGCCGCCACCGACACCGGTACATGGCCCAGCGTGTCGGAGTGCGGCAGCGCGACGGCCTTGTGGGCCAGCCGCCGCCAGGCACACCGTACGCAGGCCCGGCCGGAGCCCGGCACCTGTCCCTTGAGGAGCATCGCCTGGCCGCTGACCAGGCCCGCCCAGGCGCCGCCGCCGAGCGCGCCGGCCCGGTCGAGGAACCGCCGGGCGTCGGCCTCGCCGTCCGTCCCGGGGTCGAACACCCCGATGAGCGTGCGGTCGTGGGGATCACCGTCCGGCCCGGACAGGCGTACGGGTGCGCCGCGCCGCTCGAAGTCGGCGGCCAGGTCCCGGAGTTCGGCGCTCGGCTCGGCGTCCAGGAGGGCGAAGTCGCCGAACCCGGCCTCCATGAGCGTCGTGACGAGGACGTCCGCGCGTCCTGCGGGTCCCGCGACCGCCACCCGGTGCCGCCGTACGCGGTCGAACGCCTCGGCGGGCCGCGAGGCGAAGTGGCCGAGGAACGCGGCCTGTTGGGGGAAGAGCCGGGCCAGGTCCGGGCCGAATCCGTCGGCGGCGGCCTCCCGGCGTACCACTCCCCGCTTCTCCAGCAGGGTCAGGAGCTGTTCCACGAACCCGGCCTGCTCGGGCCGGAGCGCCCCGAGGAGCCGGGCGGGTACCACCCCCTCGTCCAGGAGGGGCGCGAGCCGCTCGACCCAGGTCGCGACCGCCTTGCCGTTGAGGGTGAACGAGCCGTCCGTCGTCCGGATCCACACCCCGTTCGGCACGGGTACGTAGTAGGCGTCGGCGCGCAGCCGCAGAACGGTGCCGGTCGCGTCGCTCGTCCCGGTCGCGTCGCTCGTCCCGGCCGCCTCGCTGGTCCCGGCCGCCTCGCTGGTCCCGGCCGCCTCGCTCGTCCCGGTCGTCGTGTCGGTCGGCGCTGTCATATTCCACTCCCGTCGCCCGCCCGCGTGGCGAGCGGACTCAGACTGTTCTCGAGATAGAGGCCCCGGCGGTAACCGCCCACGGGGACGAGGAGCAGGGACGTCAGGCCCCGGGCCCGCAGCCCGAACGCGTCGTCGAGGACGCCGCTGACGAAGCCGAGCACCGGGTGCGCCGATCTGCCGTCGCGCGCCGCGCACGCGGCGAGACGCTGGGCGAGGACGCCCGCGAGGAGATGCTGGGTGCGGTAGCCGATCGGGCCGGCCGGACCGCGATGCGGATCGGCGGCGCCGATCATGACGGCGGTCAGCGGCGCCTGCCCGACGTTCATGTAGTCGGCGAACATGCTGCGCTGGACCTCGGGCCCGAAGTCCCCGGCGGCGAGCCGGGTGAGCCGGCGCCCGTCCGGGTGTGGCAGATAGGCGCCCGGAGGCACGCCGGGCACGGACCGCGCGATCAGCAGGCAGCGGGCGTGCGTCGGGGCGGCCTCGCCGGTGACGGTCCCGGTGCCGGGGCGGCCGGCCCGCTCTCCGGTGTCGGTGTCGGCGCGGCCGGCTTGCTCTCCGGTGACGTCGCAGTCCAGCGGGGCCAGCACCGTGGTCAGCCAGTCCGCCAGGACCTCGGCGGGCAGCGGCGTGCCCCGGAACTGCTCGCCGAGCGCCGACCGGGACCAGGTGTCCGCGACCGACACCGGCCGCCCGGCCGGCCGGGGCAGCTCCACGTCCGCCTGCCCGGCCAGGTCGGGCAGGACGACCGGCGGGAGGTCGACGGGCCGGCCGGGGCGGCCGGCGGCCAGGCACGCGGCGTGCATCCGGCGGGTGCCGGTGGCGGGGCCGGGCGGGACGGACTCGCCCAGCCAGCGGGGCCGCCCGACCGGGGGCGCGGTCTCGGCCGCGGATGCCGCCGGTCCCACCGGGTCTCCCAGGGAGACGTCCAGCACGGCCGGGACGGCCTCGTGTTCCGGATCGAGCCCGAGCAGGTCCGCGATCCGCCGCTCGTCCACCCCGAACGTCACCCGGCAGCGCAGTTCCCAGGACCGGGCGGCGAGCGCGAACTGGCCGACGACGGCACCGGTGTCCATGGCGCCGAGCCGGTAGGAGAAGTCGCCGTACTTGAAGTAGTTCTTCCACAGCGGCTGGGTGACGACGATCCGGACACCGCCCTCCGGCGGCGTCAGCTCCGCAGGCGGCCGGCCGGCGGACAGCACGGCCAGTGCGTGGCGTACCGCGTCGTAGTGGTACACCCCGGCGTCGAGACCGTCCTCTTCCTCCGTGCCCTCCGTGCCCGCCGTGCCCGCCGTGACGACGTAGCACTCGGCGGGGTACGTCACGCCTCCCGAGGGCACTGCGCGGCGCAGCTGGTAGTGCGGGTTGCGGTGGACGGGGGTGGGCTCGGCGGGGCTGCTCTTGGCGATGCCCTCGGGGTACCACCGCACGCCGGTCAGTCCGTAGGCGCCCTGGAGCAGCATGCCGAGCCGGCCGAGCGGCCCGGCCGCGGCGAACGTGGCCGCCGCGGCGGGCCCGCCGGCCGCGGCCGCGCGCGACAGCGCGGGCAGATCGCGCCGGGGCAGGTCGACGTACCAGCGGAAGGGGCTGGGGATGCTGCGCCAGTCGATCTGCCACTGGTCCGGGTGGACTTCGTCGAAGTCGCCCCGGAGCCGGCGGACGAAGCCGTCCACTCCGGCGGCGTCGAAGGGCCCGGTTCCGGCGGCCTCGGCGGGGGCGGCGGCCTCGACCGGAGCGGTGGCCTCGGCGGTCCCCGGGGCCGTCATCCGGCGACCTCTGCTTCCGGCCGTACCGACCGGATCAGCGCCGCCGCGTCGAGGTCGTACTCCTCCTCGAAGGCGCGGGCGATCAGGTAGAAGAGCGTGTACCGGTCGGCGAGCAGGAAGCCCAGCCGGTACAGATGCCAGTTGGTGTACGCCTGCGCCAGCCGCGAGGCCAGGAAGCGGCGGTCCTCGCGGATCATGCCCTGGTAGTACGTGTTGTCGGCGATCGCCCGGTGGATGCCGGCCACCGGGGGCTCCGGCAGGTCGGACAGCCACTCCACGTCGGGCCTGCGGTAGAGGCCGTCGGGCGACGGCGTGAGCTTGGCCGTCTCGGCCTTGCGCGGCGTGGCGTAGAGGTAGAAGCGGCCCTCGTCGAAGCCCTTCTGGAGGGCGGGGACGTAGTCGCGCAGCCGGACCAGCCACTCGCGGGCCAGCTCGGGCACGTCGGTCAGCTCGCCGTCCGGCTCGCTCATCTGCTCGACGAGCGTGCGAAGGCGTGGCCGCAGCAACTCCCGGTTCTTCTCGTACCGTTGGGCGTGCTTGGCCCGGGTGCCCTCGGGGTCCCGGATCAGCAGCATGTAGCCCTCGAACGTGGCCAGGTAGGAGAGATAGCCGGCCTTGTAGCCGAACTTGGCGATGGACGGCGGCAGATGGGGCGCGAGCATGACGCCGGTGCACACGAGGAAGTCGAAGGCCACGGCGAGCCGCAGGGCCCGGTTGCCGCGGGTGGCGCGCAGGGTGTCCAGCGCCAGCGGGGTGGTCTCGGTCCAGAAGTGCTCGGCGAGCCCGAGCCCGGCGGTGCCGCCCAGCCAGTCGTGTTCGTGGTTGTACGGCTGGTACGTGAAGACGTCGCCGGCGTCGATCGTCGGCCCGACGTGCGCCAGGATCCGTGATTTCAGGCGGCGTTCGACCGACGGGCTGCGGCTCGCGAAGCGCAGCCGCAGGAACGGCCGCCCGCCGTGGTTCTCGCGGAGGTAGAACCACGAGTCCGTCTCCCCGAGTTCCACCGACTCGTCGAGCAGGGGCGCGGCCACGTCGAGAAGGAGGTCCTCCTGCACCGACCACGGGACGCTGACGGTGAGATCCTTCTGTTCACTGGTGGACATGACGCTCATCCCTCTCGTGTGCCGTCTGGGCGGGGTCGGCCGTCGGGGCGGTGCCGGACCGGGCGGCGCGCTGGTCCTCGGCCGCGCGCGAGGCCAGGTAGGCGACGAAGCACTCGCCCTGCGGGCGGACGTTCATCCGGTTGTTGGTGGTGTGCAGGAACTGGCTGACGAGGGCCGCGAGCGCGACCACCGGCGGTGCCGCGGGGTCGGTCTCCGCCGGCCACACCCGGCCCGTCCCGACGAGCGGGCGCAGCCGCTCCAGGGCCTGGACGAGGGTCCGTTCCCAGTACGCGCCGAGCCCCTTCCCGACGGGGTCGCCGGCGTCGAGGCCGTCGAGCAGGGCCGCGTACTGCTCCCGCTGCAGCTGGTACTGCCGGTCCCAGGAGGCGAGGACGCGGGGGTCCGTGACGTATCCGGACCAGCGTTCCTGGTAGGTACGGAGGAAGACGGCGCGTTCGTCGGGACCGAAGCCCAGCGCGCGCGAGGCGAGCAGCAGCAGCTGGAGCGCGATGCCCATCCGGGCGCGGTCGTTGTCGACCAGCCGGAGGACCTGGCCGGTCAGCACCGAGCCGGCGTGGAAGACGTCCTCCGCGATCGCCACGCCTTCGGGCCCGCCGTACTTGGCCAGCTCGGGCTGATAGTCGATCCAGCGAAGGGAGTTGGGCGGCTCCGGGGTGCGCACGGCGACATCGGAGGCGTCGCCGTGCTCCAGTTCGCTGAGCCGGCGCAGCGCGTCCCGCAGCCGTGCCGGATCGGTGTCGACGGGGCCGGGGCGCCGCCCGAGGTAGTCGAGGACGCGCCGCTCGGTCTCCGCGCGTACCGCGTCGTGGTGCTCCGCCGGCACCCGCATCCGGAGCCGGACGTGCGGGCCGCGTTCCCAGTGCCGCAGATAGAAGTGGCGTTCCACGCGTCCCGCCCGGCGCAGGTCGTCGACCAGGGGGAGCAGGCACTCCGCGATCAGCGGATCGGTGTCGCCGTGGTGGAAGACATGACAGGACAGCCAGGGGTGTGCCGGGGCGGTGCTCACCCTTCCTCCTCGGTCTCGGTGGTCTCGACGATGAATTCCTCGGTGAACCGCTCCCGGAGGCCGCCCGCCGCCCCTTCGTCCTCGCCCACGGCGGGCAGGCACTCCTGGAAGGTCAGGCCGCCCTGGCACCGGCGCAGCGCCCGCTGCCAGGCGGTCACGCTGGTGACGCTGGTGAAGTCCAGGAAGGTGGGCTTGCGTTCGGCGGAGGTGGGGAACCGGGCGAGGGTCCTCGCCCAGGTCCGCTGCTCCTCCCGGGACATCGGGACGAGCGGGTCGGGGAGGGTGAAGCCGCGGTAGAAGACCTGGTCGGGGAGGCCCAGCGACTCCTGCCAGCGCCGTACCTCCGCGAAGGCCGCGACACCGGTCGCGCCGGCGAGGCCGGGGAGCCGGGCGTCGGGGACCTTCCAGGTGCGGCGGGCCAGGACGAGGCTGCCGGAGCGGACCCGCGGGTAGTGGCGTACGGAGTCCGTACCCGAGCCGGCACCACCACCGGCACCGGCACCACCGTCGGCACCGGCACCGGCTTCGCGGCGCTGGTCGACCCGGTCCCACCAGGCGAGGTTGGCGAGGCTGCCCGAGCTGAAGAAGTTGAGGAACTGGTAGAAACGCGGGGCGAGTTCGTTGAGCAGGAAGTTCAGCATGACCAGCCGCAGGACGGGACCGTCCTTGCCCAGGCGCGGCAGCAGCCGGCCCGTGTCCGCGTCGTACACGACCCAGCAGTCCTCCAGGGAGACGCCGGTGTTCCCGCCCCACTCCTCCGGGGTCGCGCAGGGGTAGCGGAGGTGCCGGCCGAGCAGCGGGGAGTGCACGTTGGCGTTGATGCCGAGCACGGCCGCGAGGTCCGTGAGGGGCGCGGACGGGTCGTCGTCCCGGGCGATCTCGGCCGTGACCAGGTCGCCGAAACCGGCGTCCCCGGCGGCGGCGTAGGCGGGCAGGAAGCGGGAGATCGCGCGGCCGAAGCCGATCGATCCGCCGTTCACGACGAGCAGACCGCCGTCGGGGGCGGCGTGGTGCTGGACGTGCCAGCTCGCGCGGGACCAGCGCGGGATCCAGGACGGCAGGTCGTCGGCGAGCCGCGCGGCCCGCTCCGGGTCGACCGTCACCGTGTCCGCGCCGCCGTCGGGATCGGCGAGCGCGAACACCGCGTCCTGAAGGGTGCGCAACCGGGTCGGCAGCGGCGCCGACACGTCGGTGAGCCGCTCGGTGAGGACGGCCTGCACCTTGGCCGAGGACAGCGCCGCGAACAGGGGAAGGAGCCGGTGCGGCCCGGGCCCGAAGTGGGTCCTGACCACGTCGGCGACGATCGCGCGGACGTGCGCGGCGTCGTCGAAGAGCGGCAGCAGCCGGTGCCACGGGGCCAGCGCGGGCAGATGCCGCCCCCACCGGCCGGGCGCCTCGGCGCGCGGGACGGCCACGACCGCGTCCTCGTAGACGAGGGTGCGGGCGACGTCGATCGGCGGGGTGGCCACGCCGGTGAGTTCGGCGACCCGGGCCACGTGCTCCTTGATACGGGAGACGAGTTCCTCGCGCCGTTCGAGGCCGGCGGTCTCGAACGCGGACTCGGCGCCGGCCAGCCCGGTGACGGCCGCGCGCAGGCCGGCGTCGCAGTCCGGGGGGAGGAGGGCGGCCAGGCGGGCGAGGGGGTGCGGGTGCTGGTCGCCGACGCCCAGGTCACGGGCGAGGACGCCCTGGCCGATCAGCGCGTCGAGGGCGGCACCGGCGGCGGCCGGGTCCGTGCCGGGCAGGGCGGCGCACCGTTCCCGCAGCTCCCGCTCGGGTACGGCGGCGTCCGCCGCGAGGGCCAGGACCGCCGTGACCACCACGCCGGGCGGAACGCGGACGAACCGTTCCTTGGCGGCCGGCTCGTGGGTGCCGTCCCGGCCCCGCAGCAGGAAGACGACGCCCTCCTTCGAGGAGCCGACGACCGGTGCGCGGCGCAGGACGGCGACATGCCGGAAGGCGGGCCGGCCGGCGAGGGAACGCTCCACCCAGCTCACGAGCTGGCGGGGGAGCCGGCAGACGGAAACCGGCCGCTCGGCCGCCTCGTCCGTGCCGGGAGCGGTGACGGGAGCGATGACGGGCGTGGCGTCCGTCGCGCGCTTCGGCAGGAGGACCGGCCGGGTGTGCACCAACTGCCCGAAGGGGGAAGGCTTGAGGGTGCTGCGGGTCAGCAGATGGAGGACGGTGGACTCGGTCATCCGCTCCCGCTTGCCGGGGGCGGTGCCCTCGGCGACGGCGGCGGCGTAGCGGTCCATGTTGCGCAGCAGACCGTCCGCGCTCAGCTGGGCTCCGGCACGCAGGGCGGGGTCGAGGGCGGCGGAGGCGAGCACCTTCCGTTCCGCGTTCAGCCCTTCCTCGTACGCGCCCTCCAGGCGGGCCGCGAGGTCGTCGCGGCGCTCGGCGAGGGCCCGCAGCGCGGCGGCCCCGGGCGCCAGGGGCCCGGCCACCGCGGTCCCGGCCGCCCCGGGCCCGTCCGCCGAGGTTCCGTACGCGAGGTTCAGGACGTCGAGGTCGGCGGCCGGGACGTCCGCGGCGCGGTGCAGCCGGCGGCGCAGCGCGAGAACGGTCCGCCGCTCGTCCCGGTCGGTGAGGAGGGGGACCACCTCGGTGAGTTCCTCGGCGACCCGGGGGGCGAGGTCTTGCCAGGTACGCCGTACGTCCCTGAGCTCGTCGCAGACGCGGGCGGCCTCGCGCGAGGACAACTGGGCGATGACGTCGGCGGGTTGGGAACAGACGCGGACGACGCCGTATCCGGCGTACGTGATCTCCGGACTATCCATGGGTGGCCGCTTTCCGGGCGACGGGCTCGGTTCCGGTGCCGGCCTCGGGCGGTACCGCCGGTTCGGCCGCGGCCCTTTCGGCCGCGCGCCGCCGCTCGTGGAAAGCGGTGCGCCCGGCCGTGACCCGGTCGGCGAAGTCCTCGACGGTGGCGGCGAAGACGCGCGGCGCGTCCATCGGTACGACATGGCCGGCCCCGGCGATCACCGCGACGTCGGCACCGGCGGCGGCCGCCGGACCGATCGCGTTCCGCTCGTTCTGGAGCAGTGAGCCGTTGACGAGCTGGACGGGTACCGGGAGGTGCTCCAGGTCCGCGACGCCGGGCAGCCGCAGGCAGCCGTCGGACAGCTCGGCGAAGGTCGCGGTGAGCAGATTCTCCCAGGTGGGGCCGTGCAGTTCGGCGAAATGGCGCTGGGCCGCGGGCTGATGGGAGGCCATTCTGGTGAAGCCCGCCAGCCAGCGGTTCAGGGTGTCCGGCGACACCAGGAACGAGTAGCCCGACATGACGATTCCGGCCACGGTGGCGGGAAAACCGGCCGCGGCCCGGAAGGCCACGGCGGCACCCAGATAGGAAAGCCCCACGACCACGGGAGGTTCCGGCTGTTCGCGGATGGCCTCGCGGACGCGGTCTATCGCCGCGGCGGCGGGATGGGGTGGGATTTCGCCGCCGGTTCCGTGGCCTGGAAGACGTATTTCCGTGACAGGGCGGGTCCACCATTTCCGGCACCCCGCGTAATGCGCGTCTTCCGTGCCCAGGAGACCGTGCACCAGAATTACGGGTCGCACGTGATATCAGCTTTCTGTTGCCGTAAACAGAATAAGGGCCGCTCAATACCCGGCGGAGCGTCATTCGGGGCCCGGCGCACCCGACGGGAAGCCCGTCCGGGCATGCGGGACCGACACTCCGTTCTCTCGGCCGTATGGGGCCGTTTCCGCGGCCATGGGAGGCCGTTTGAACGGACGTGCGAAAGCCGTCCGCGGTGCAATAGGACATGCCGAAGACGTACCGCCGGAACTAGTTGTCCACGCCGTCATCGGGCATAGTGAGGGTGCTCGTCCGGAGGCCGGCGGCGGGTCCGCCGACAGCCTCCGAGCGAGCACGGCCGGAGATGACTCCGGGTCGGGCCCCGGACCTGCTCGACTGCAACGGGCAGGTCCGGGGTACTCCGGGTCGGGCCCCGGACCTGCTCGACTGCAACGGGCAGGTCCGGGTCCCACTCCCGGTTAGATCGCGGACCTGGTCGACTGCAACGGTCAGGTCCGGCGGGCGGGGAGGAACAGTCCTCCGCGCCGGGTGTTACCTCAGGAGCTGCAGCTGCAGGTGCAGATGCAGGTGGTGCAGGAGGCGGACGCGATCATCGTGACGGTCAGGTCCTCACCGTCGAGCAGCGTCTCGTCCATGTAGTCGCTGATCTCCAGGGTGTCGACGTCCAGACCCGTGAGTCCCTCGACACCGATCTCCAGGGCGGCATTGCTCATGCCGTTCACAACCTTTCGGCAAGTCTGCGGTCGCGTCGATCGCGCCGCACGTGGGCCGGCCACGGGAAACTGCTGTAGCCGGCTTCCGGACTCCGTCGCCCGGCTGATCTCGACCATAGGCAAGTCAAGTTGAAGCGCTCAAGGGCACCTCCGGATAAATGGCTGTGACGTAGATCACATACGGAAATGTTTACTCTCCGGCTGAGTCGAGAATCGATCTCTGCATAGGCTCGGTGCAGTGATGCGCCACTTCGGCCGTCGAATTCTGGACACCTATGACGTCCCGAGGCCCTGAGCGTGGCGAAGCCAACCCATGGGGAATCTCGAAATGCATATAGCCAGCTGTTCAATTCCGAACGACTCGGCTCTCGCGCGTTTCCGTGACAGTGGAGAGCACACCCACGCGGAGGCGGCGGAGGTGGCGATCCCGGACCATCGGAGGATCGACGCCAGGGAGCTCGCCCGGCTGACCATGGACCGTCCCAGCCTCACGCCCGACCGGGCGTTCTGGCTGGTCGACCTGTGGATCCGGGTCCAGGGCGTCGTCATGCGCCCCTTCGGCGTCAAGCCCAACACGATGCGCAGCAAGCGGGAACAGCCGCTGCCCCGGGTCGGGGAGCGCCTCGGTCCGTACGAGGTCTTCGAGGCGAGCGAGCGAGAAGTGCTCCTCGGCGACATGGACAAGCTGCTCGAACACCGGATGTCCTTCATCGTCGCCGACGGCAAGGCGTACATCGGTGTCGTCCTGCGGACCAGGAACAAGGCGGGCGACGCCTACTGGGCCCAGTTCCGGCACAACCAGACGGACATCCTGCACTGGTCGCTCCGCCGCGGGATGTCCCGCGCGCTCGGGATCGACGACGAGCCGGCGGCGACGGGTACGCCCACCGCGCCTGCCGCGCCTGCCGCACCCGCCGCACCTCCCGCGTCTGCCGCGCCCGCCGTCGGCGAGGCGACCGAAGGCCGCTGACGCGCGGCCGCGGATCCGTGGTGACCCTCACCCGGGCGCGCCGGCGCCCGGCTCTCTGCGAGAAGAGCCCATGTCGAGTTTGATCGAGACCGCCCACTGGATCGCCTGCGCCCGGGCAGCCGAGTCGCTCCGTCCCGACGGCCGGCTGTTCGAGGACCCGCTCGCGGTGGAGTTCGTCCGGCGCACCGACCCGGACCTCTACGACCGCCTCCGCACCGAACCGAGTTCCCGCTTCGACGTACTCGCCGTGCGGACCGCGTTCTTCGACGACCGTCTGATCCGCGCCGTGACCGGCGGCCCGGCCCGGCAGGTCGTCGTGCTCGCCGCCGGCATGGACGGCCGGGCCTTCCGGCTCCCCTGGCCCCCGGGCGTCACCCTCTACGAGGTGGACCTGCCCGAGGGAGTGGAGGAGAAGAGCGCCTTCCTGTCCCGCTCCGGCCTGGTCGCCGACCGCTGTCGGCGCGTCCCGGTCGCCGCCGACCTGACCGGCGACTGGCCCGCCGCGCTCGCCGAGGCGGGCTTCCGCCCCGGTCTGCCGACCGTATGGCTGGTCGAAGGAGTCCTCTATTACCTGACCGAGGCGCAGGTGGACGCGGTCGTCGACCGGGTCACCGAGCTCTCCGCCGCCGGCAGCGTGCTCTGCCTGGAGCAGGTCAACACCGATCTATACCGGGCCCCTTGGATGCGGGACTGGCTGCGGCAGATGCGGGACGCGGGGCGCCCCTGGCGTTCCGGGGTGGCCGAGCCCGAGGCGTGGCTCGCCGGCCGCGGCTGGCGGGCCGAGGTGCGCGAACCCTGCGACCTGGACGAGGCGGCCGGGCGGATGGTGCCGCGGACCCCGCCGCGCGGGACGCCCGGGGCCGCCCGCACGTGGCTCGTCGCCGCCGAGCTGGTCACCGGCCCGGCCGTCATCGATTCCGTCCCCGATTCCGTCCCCGATTCCGTCCCCGATTCCATCCCCGATTCCGTCTCCGATTCCGTCTCCGAATCCGCCTCCGCTTCACCCACCGTCGCCTGACGTGCGGCCTCCGAACCCGCCTCCGTTTGCGCCTCGTTGTGACCGGCGTCCGTGTGACCGGCGCCTCCGGAGCGACCGGTGTGACCGGCGCCCGGCGAAGGCCCTTCTCCTCGTGACACCCCTCCTCCGACAGCTGGAGTCCTGATGCACCTCCTGATCACCCGGCCGGCCCGGCAGCGGTACGTCGAGCTGGCGGAGGACATGGCCGCGGTCTTCCGCGAGCGGGCCGCCGAGCACGACCGGACGGCCGCGTTCCCGTTCCGCAACATCGACGAACTCCGCGCCGCCGGCTATCTGGCGCTGACCGTGCCGCGCGAACTCGGCGGGCTGGGCGGCACCCTCGCCGACATGGCCGTGGCCCAGGAACGGCTGGCCGCCGGCTGCGCCTCCACCGCCCTCGCCGTCAACATGCACCTCTCCATGGCCGGCCAGATGGCCCGCGCCTGGCGCACCACGGGCGACGAGCGCGCCCGGAAGACGCTGACGGAGATCGTCGAGGGCCGCGTGATCCTCATGGGCGCCACGGCCGAGCCGGGACACGCGCTCGTGCGCACCACCGGCGCCAAGGCCCGCAAGGTGGAAGGCGGTTACCTGGTCACCGGCGACAAGACCTTCGGCACCGGCTCGGCCGTCATGACCCACATGACCTCGATGGCCGAGTACCGCGAACACCCCGACGGCCCGCACGTCCTGGTCTTCCGTATCCCCGCCGACAGTCCCGGCGTCCGGGTCCTCGAAGGCACCTGGAACACCTCGGGACTGCGGGCCACCCGCAGCGAGAACATCGAACTCCGCGACGTCATGGTGCCGGAGGAGAACGTCCTCACCTCCTACCCCGTCGGGAGTCTGGACGGTTCGCTGCTCCAGACCGTGTGGGGCTGGGCGATGCCCACCTTCGCCGCGGTCTATCTCGGCGTGGCCGTCGGCGCGTTCGAGACCTGCGTACGGGACGTCCGGAGCCGCGGCTGGGAGGACCGGCCGTACATCCGCGCGGAGATCGCCGCCTGCGAGGAGCTGATCGAGACCTCGCGCGCCCTGATCGAGCGGACCGCCGGCGAGGTGATGGGCAACGGCTTGTGGAACGCGCTCACCATCCAACAGGGCATGGCCCGTGTCGTGTTGACCAAGAACGTGGGCACCAACAACGCCGTGGAGATCGTCGACCGGGTGATCCGGATCATCGGCACCCCGGCCCTGCGGCCCGGCTCGGTGTACGAGCGGGCCCACCGCGACGTACGGGCCGGGACGATGCACCCGTACAGCAACGCCGACGCGTGCGACCTCATCGCGGCGACGACGCTCGGCGAGGAGACGGCTCCCGTGCATCCGCCCCGGCTGGACCGGCTCGCCGAGCCGGCGCCCGAGGCCGAGGCCGAGGTGGAGGCCGGGGCCAAGGCCGGCGACACGGCCGTACGCCCTGCCGCCTCCTGACACCCCCGGCCTCCCCCGCCCCCCCGTAACCCGTCCTGCCCCGCACACCCACCGGACCGGAAGGCGATCCCCGTGGACCGAGCATCCGTACAGCAGCTCATGGAGCATTTCCTGGCGGCGTACAACGAAGGAGACCCGCGCCACCTGGACCACTGTCTGCACCCCGAGTACCGGCACCCCAACCCGGCCGTCGAGCGCGGCATCGAGGGCATGCGGGCCGCGATCCGCCGCTGGGCCTCGACGGTGGAGGACCTCAGCCTCACCCTCGACGACCTCGTCGTGGAGGGGGACAAGGCCGTCGCGCGGATGACCTTCAGCGGCCGGCAGGTCGGCCCGATCCTCGGCATCCCGGCCTCCGGACGGCGCTTCTCGGTCGGCCTCATCGACATCTTCCTCATCGAGGACGGTCTGTTCGCCCAGCACTGGGACGAGATGGACCTGCTCGGGCTGCACCGGCAGCTCGGCGCGCTGCCGGACTGACCCGGCGGGCGCGCCCACGTACCTCGCGAGTCGTCGGAACGGCAGGGCAACGGCAGGGCAACGGCAGGGCAGCGGCAGGAAAGCGGCAGGAAAGCGGCAGGAAATGGAGGAGGACGGATGTGCGGCATAGCGGGCTGGGTGGCCTTCGGGCGGGACCTGGGCGCCGAGCGTTCCGCGGTGGAGGCGATGACACGGACGATGGCCTGTCGCGGCCCCGACGCCGGGGGCACCTGGTACGGCGGCCCGGTGGCCCTGGGCCACCGGCGGCTCGCCGTCATCGACATCGCCGGCGGCGCGCAGCCCATGCTCGCCGAGGAGAACGGGCAGGTCACGGCCGCCCTCTCCTACAGCGGGGAGATCTACGGCTTCGACGAGCTGCGCGCCCGGCTCGTCTCCGCCGGCCACACCTTCCGCACCCGGAGCGACACCGAGGTCGTCCTGCGCGCCTGCCTGGAGTGGGGCGAGGACGTCACCCGGCACCTCACCGGCATGTTCGCGTTCGCGCTCTGGGACGCCCGCGGCCAGGAACTCCTGCTGATCCGGGACCGGTTGGGCGTCAAGCCGCTCTACTACTACCCGACCCCGGACGGTGTCCTCTTCGGCTCCGAGCCGAAGGCGATCCTGGCCCACCCCGAGGCCCGCGCCCGGCTGACCTCGGACGGTCTGCGCGAGCTGATGACCTGGGTGAACACCCCCGGGCACGCGATCTTCGACGGGATGCGCCAAGTGCGCCCCGGGCACGTCGTCCGCGTCGCGCGCGGCGGGATCACGGAGCGCGCGTACTGGGAACTCCCCGCGCGCCCGCACGAGGACGATCTCGACACCACGATCGGCCGGGTCCGTGACCTGCTGGGGTCGTCCGTCGCCGGCCAGACCGTCGCGGACGTGCCGCTCTGCTCGCTGCTCTCGGGCGGTCTGGACTCCAGCTCCGTGGCGGCGCTCGCCGTCGGGGCGCTGCGGGACCGCGGCGAGGACCCGCTCACCTGTTTCTCGGTCGGCTTCTCCGCCGCCGGCTCCGGTCCGGGCTTCGGCACCGGCCCGCGCGGCGGCGACGACAGCGCGTACGCCGCCGAACTGGCCCGCCACATCGGCGCCCGCCACGAGGACCTGACCCTCGACGCGAAGCTGCTGTCCGACCCGGCGGCGCGGGCGGCCGTGCTCCGGGCCCGCGACCTGCCCCAGGGCCTCGCCGACATGGACACGTCCCTCTACCTGCTGTTCAAGGCGATCCGGCAGCGTTCCACGGTCGCGCTGTCCGGCGAGGGCGCCGACGAACTCTTCGGCGGCTACCCCTGGTTCCACGACGAGAACGCCGTCCGCGCGGAGACCTTCCCCTGGATGTACATGGCGGGCGTGGCCGCCGCCGGCGGCCCGGCGTTCCTCGACCCGGCCCTGCCCGAGCGGCTCTCCCTGGACGCGTACCGGGCCGACCGGTACGCCGAGGCGGTCGCCGCCGTCCCCGTCCTGCCCGGGGAGGCCGAGGAGGACCGGCGGATGCGGAAGGTCGGCCACCTCTTCCTCACCCGCTTCCTGCCGATGCTCCTGGAACGCAAGGACCGGATGAGCATGGCCGTGGGCCTGGAGGTGCGGGTGCCGTTCCTCGACCACGCCCTGGTGGAGTACGTCTTCAACGTGCCGTGGTCGATGAAGACCTTCGACGGCCGGGAGAAGAGCCTGCTGCGCGCGGCCATGGCCCCCGAGCTCCCGGACTCCGTACTGACCCGGAAGAAGGAGCCGTACCCGACGATCGCCGATCCCGCCTACGACCAGCTGCTCAAGGGCCGGCTCGGCGCACTCATGGACGACACCGGGGCACCGGTCCGCGCGCTGATGGACGAGAAGAGCGCGGCCGAGGCGTACGCCGCGGTGCGGAAGGCGTCCCCGGAGGAACTGCGGTTCCTGCGGGTGGGATTCGAGTCCCTGCTGAAGATCAACGACTGGATGCGGGACTACCGGGTGGAGCTGGCGGAGTGACGCCGGGCGCGACGGCGCGCGCGGCTCGGTGGACCGGCGACGAAGGGAAGAGGGAACGATGACCGAGGAGACGACGGCACGGCGGTTCGCCGGCGTCCGGCACCCGATCCATCTGCACGTCTGGCCGCCGGAGACGGCGCCCCGCTATCTCGCGGTGTTCGTGCACGGGTACGCCGACCACGCGGGCCGCTACGGCCGGCTGGCCGACGCGCTGACCCGGCACGGCGCCGCCGTGTACGCGCCGGACCACGCCGGCAGCGGCCGCTCGGGCGGCGCACGCGCGCTCGTGACGGACCACGACGAGCAGGTCGCCGACCTCGCCACGGTCGTCGAGCGGGCCCGCGCGGACCACCCGGGGCTCCCCGTGGTGATGATCGGGCACTCGGTCGGCGGGATGGTGGCCGTCCGGTACGCCCAGCGCCACCCCGAGGACCTCGCCGCGCTCGTGCTCGCCGCGCCCGTGCTCGGCTCCTGGCACACGGCGACCTCGCTCCTCGCCTTCGCGGAGATCCCCGAGATGCCGGTGGACGTCGGCTCGGTGATGTCCCGCGACCCCGCCGAGGCGGCCCGCTACAACGCGGACCCGCTGATCTGGCACGGCGCGTTCGTCCGGGACACCCTGGAGTCCGTCGTCACCTGCCTCGAACGGATCAACGGGGGCGAGAGCCTGGCCTTCCTGCCGACGCTCTGGCTGCACGGCGACGCCGATCCGCTGGCCCTGATCGACGAGACCCGGGCCGGCGTGGAGAAGATCCGCGGCTTCCACCTGGCCGAACGCGTCTATCCGGGAGCGCTGCACGGCCTGTTCCACGACGAGGGGCGCGACCGCGCGACCGCGGACCTCACGGCGTTCCTCGACGACGCCCTCACCGTTCCCACGCGTCCCTGACCCGCGAGGAGGTGCGACGACATGACGGGAGTCACCGAACCGGGAGCGTCCGGCCCGGAGCACCGGCTTTCGCTGAACGAGATGCCGGCCGTCCCCGTGACCGGCCTGGACGAGGCGCTTCGGGACGCGCTGCGCGGGGCGCACCGCTACCCCGACCCGTTCGCCCGGGAGCTGACGGCGGCGATCGCGGCCACCCACTCCGTACCCGAGCACGACGTGGTCACGGGCCCCGGCTCCGCCGTGATCCTCCAGCACGTCATCCAGTGGGCGGCCCCGCGGCGGGGCGAGGTCGTCTACGCCCGGCCGTCGTTCGACGCGTACCCGCTGGCCGTGGCCGCCGCCGGGGCCACCGCCGTCGAGATCCCGCTGCGGGACCACCGGCACGATCTGCCGCGCATGCTGGCGGCCGTCACCCCCGACACCCGCGCGCTCGTCGTGTGCAACCCCCACAACCCCACGGGCACCGCGCTCGGCGCCGACGCCCTGCTCGCCTTCCTCCGCGCGGTCCCGGAGCACGTGGTCGTCGTCCTGGACGAGGCGTACCGGGAGTTCGCCGGGGACAAGGACACCCTCGACGGGCCGGACGTCTACCGCGGCCTGCCGAACGTGGTGGTCCTCCGGTCCTTCTCGAAGGCGTACGGGCTGGCCGGCCTGCGCGTCGGCTTCGCGCTCGCCCGCCGCGAGGTGGCGGACGTCCTGCGCACCCGGCTGCTGCCCTTCGCCGTCGGCACCGTCGCCGAGGCGGCCGCGCGGACCGTTCTCGCCCGGCGGTCCGAGGTGTACGCGCGCGTGGACCGCGTCGTCGCCGAACGGGACCGGCTCACCGCGGAACTGCGCGGGCAGGGCTGGGAGGTGGCGCCGTCGGCCGCCAACTTCTGCTGGCTGCCGCTGGGCTCCCGCTCGGCCGCCTTCGTCGCGGCGGCGGCCCGCGAGGGCATCCTCGTCCGCGCCGTCGCGGGCGAGGGCGTCCGCGTCACCGTCGGCGACCCGGCGGCCAACGACGCCGTCCTCCGGCTGACCGCCCGTCTGGCCAAGGAGCGCGAGGAGCCGGTGGGGCCGGCGGCATCAGTGGAGGGGCCGACGGAGCCGGGGGAGGCGCCGGGAGACTGAGCGGGCACACGCAGAACCGCCCCTGACCTGCTGTCGCAGATCAGGGGCGGTTCGAGAGCGGTAGCGGAGGGATTTGAACCCTCGGTGAGTTTCCCCACACTCGCTTTCGAGGCGAGCTCCTTCGGCCGCTCGGACACGCTACCGAGAGAGAGCTTAGCCCAAAGGCGCCCAGGACTGAAATCCGTATCCCCGCGCAGGTCGGCGGGGTCGTCGGCCGGGTGTCAGCGGGTGCGGAAGAAGGCGGTCAGCTGGGCCGAGCACTCCGCCTCCAGTACGCCGTGGATCACTTCGGGGCGGTGGTTGAGGCGGCGGTCGCGGACCAGGTCCCAGAGCGAGCCGGTCGCGCCGGCCTTCTCGTCGAAGGCGCCGAAGACCACCCGTTCGACCCGCGCCTGGACGAGGGCCCCCGCGCACATCACGCAGGGCTCCAGGGTCACCACGAGCGTGCAGCCGGTCAGCCGCCACTCGCCCGTCGCCGCCGCGGCCCGGCGCAGGGCGAGCACCTCGGCGTGGGCGGTCGGGTCGCCGGTCGCCTCGCGTTCGTTGTGGCCGGTGGCGAGGACGGAGCCGTCCGGGGCGAGCACGACCGCGCCGACCGGTACGTCACCGGCCAGCGCGGCCAGGTCGGCCTCGGCGAGCGCGTACCGCATCGGGGCACGCCAGGGGTCCCGTACGGGATCCCCTACGGGGTCCATCGCGGGGCCCGGTCCGGATCCCGCGGCGGGTTCATGGACCGGTTCCGGGACCGGCTCCCGGATCGGCTCCCGTACGGGTTCGGGGCGAGGGGCGGCGCCGGTGTCCTCGCCGTGTGCTGCGCGGGGCACTAGCGGACGGCCTCCAGGATGTCCGCGGCGCCGATGGCGTCCGCGATCTCCCCGAGGGCGTCGCCGGTCTCCAGACCGAGCAGCGCCTGCTCGTCCATGCCGAGGTCGGCCAGGATGAGCGTCTCGCCGAGCGGCCCGGGCGGGGCGACGGCCGCGGCGCTGTCCGCCGCCTCGTCGTCCTCGTCCGCGGCCTCCGGCTCGCCGTCCTCCGTGCCGTCCAGGTCGGTCAGTTCGTCGAGTGCGTCGTCCGGTTCGTCGCCGAGGATCTCCGAGGTGAGGATCTCCCCGTACGAGGAGCGGGCGGCGGCGGCGCCGTTCGAGACGAACACGCGTGGGTCGTCCTCGCCGTCGACCCGGACGACGCCGAACCAGGCGTCCTCCTGCTCGATGAAGACGATCACGGTCTCTCCGTCGTCGGCGGCGGCCTCACGGGCCAGTTCGGCGAGGTCCGCCAGCGTTTCCACGTCGTCGAGCTCTGTATCGCTCGCTTCCCACCCGTCTTCGGTGCGCGCGAGCAGTGCGGCGAAGTACACCTGACTCTCCCACTGTCCAGAGGTGTGATGACCGGCGGCGCGCTCCTGATGCCCCGCCCAATCGGCATCGTGACAGAAACCTCGCCGTCAGGAGAGGTCTTCGGCTCTTGCGTCGTGCATCAGTCTGAACGACACCGCGATCGGGCGGGCGCGCGACCCCGGCGCACGCAGGGGCGCACGGCCTCGCGGGACTTCCCGCAGGTCACCCGGGTGCACTACCTCGATCGGCCCCTTCACCACCGGAACGAACGCATCCGCATCGCCTGCCGCATCCGGGCCGCCCGGGCGCGCCGGGGCTGGACGCGTTCGCGCAGCGCCTTGGCCTCGTGCAGGTCGCGCAGGAACTGCGCGCGCCGCCGCCGGCGCTCGCTCTCCGGGTCCGCCTCCGGGTCCGCGTCCGGGTCCGCCTCCGGGTTCGCGTCCGGGTCCGGCGTGTCCGGCTCGGGGCCGGGCCCGGCCCCGAGCCCGGCCCCGAGCTCGGGGCTGGGCCCGGGGTTCGACCCGGAGGCCCGGGAAGGGCCCGAAGCCGGTGGGTACTCCCTCGGGAGCGGCGGAGGGTCGAAAGCCTCCGCTCCGGCCGCCTCACCAGGCATTCCGGGCGTTCCGGGCGTCTTCTTCGGGTCGGGCATCGGCCACACCACCCCACGGCTGGGTCCCTGTGTCCCCACCTTCCCCCGCCGCCCCGGGCCGGCACCACCCCGCGGGTCACCCCGGCCGCTGTGCCGCGCCCGTCACCGGCCGGGCTACTGTTGAGGCATGCGTCTCCACGTCGTCGATCACCCGCTGGTCGCCCACAAGCTCACCACTCTGCGCGACAAGCGCACGGACTCCCCGACCTTCCGCCGGCTCGCCGACGAGCTGGTCACCCTGCTCGCCTACGAGGCGACCAGGGACGTGCGCACCGAGCGGGTCGACATCGAGACCCCCGTCACGAAGACGGCCGGCGTGAAGCTCTCGTACCCCCGCCCGCTCGTGGTCCCGATCCTGCGCGCCGGTCTCGGCATGCTCGACGGCATGGTGCGGCTGCTCCCGACCGCCGAGGTCGGCTTCCTCGGGATGATCCGCAACGAGGAGACGCTGGAGGCGTCGACCTACGCGACGCGGATGCCGGAGGACCTGTCCGGCCGCCAGGTGTACGTCCTGGACCCGATGCTGGCGACCGGCGGCACGCTCGTCGCGGCGATCAAGGAACTGATCCGGCGCGGCGCGGACGATGTCACCGCGGTCGTGCTCCTCGCCGCCCCCGAGGGCGTCGCGGTCATGGAGCGCGAGCTGGCAGGTACGCCGGTGACCGTCGTGACGGCCTCGGTCGACGAGCGGCTCAACGAGAACGGCTACATCGTGCCGGGCCTCGGCGACGCGGGCGACCGCATGTACGGCACCGCCGACTAGTCCTCCCCCGCGACACGCGAGGGCGCAAGGGCGCCCGTCCCCCTCGTATGTACGAGGGGGACGGGCGCCCTTCGTGCTGTACCGGCCGCGGCGGGGTCAGCAGCGCCCGGGGGCCGGCTTCGGCTTGTTCAGGGCGGTGAGGGCGGCGTCCGCCGCGGCCTTGGGGTCGAGCTGCTTGAAGGCCGTGCCGATGACGAAGTCGACGTCCGCGGTGGTGCGGGTGTCGACCTTCGTCGTCGCGCCCTTGAGCTGGGTGCCGACGACGGAGAACATGCCCTTGGTCGCGCCGGGCGCGCCGAGCAGCAGGCCCGTGCCGGGGACCTTCTTGTCGAGGGCGGCGGGCGCGTTGCCCACCTTCCCGATGAGGAAGCCGCGCTTCTTCAGCTCGTCCGCGGTCGCCTTCGCGAGGCCGCCGCGCGGGGTCGCGTTGTAGACGTTCACGGTGATCTGGGCCGGCTTCGGGAGCGCCGCGGCGGGCGGTGCGGTCGGCTTGGGCGCGGGCTTGCAGTCGCTGGGCTTGCCGGCGGCCGTCGTCTTCTTACCGTCGCCGCCGGAGAAGACGTCGACGAGCTGGTACGTCCCCCAGCCGGCCGCGCCGAGCACGAGCACGGCGGCCGCCGCCCCGAGAACGATCCTGCGCCGACGCTGGGGGCGGCGCATACGGGGATAGACATCCCCCGTGATGCGGTACTTTCCGCCCATTCCGGGGGGAGTGAGCATGCTCATGGACGCAGCGTAGTGCGGGCTGTCGGGGATGCCTACTGGATGATCATGTGATCGCGTCCGGACGGGCGTGAAGTGGGCCCGAAAGGGTCATCCCACCCGGCCCCCGCACCCCTGGCCGCGGGGGCCGTACGGCCCGGGGCGTCCGGACCGTACGGGGCGGGTCAGCCCAGTTCCAGTACGCGCGCGTGCAGCACCTGGCGCTGCTGGAGCGCGGCGCGGACCGCGCGGTGCAGTCCGTCCTCCAGGTAGAGATCGCCCTGCCACTTCACGACGTGCGCGAAGAGGTCGCCGTAGAAGGTGGAGTCCTCGGCGAGCAGCGTCTCCAGATCCAGCTGGCCCTTGGTCGTCACCAGCTGGTCGAGGCGGACCGGGCGCGGTGCCACGTCCGCCCACTGCCGGGTGCTTTCCCGGCCGTGGTCGGGATACGGCCTGCCGTTTCCGATGCGCTTGAAGATCACACGGAAAGCCTACCGGGCCCGCGGCTCCCGGCGCAGCCACGCGAACTCGGTGCGATGCCGGGGCAAATCGGGACCGATTCGTATGTATGGCATCGGTACGGCTGCGGTACGGCCTCCGTGGACAGGCCGAGGTCCCGCCGCGAAGGAGCGGCGGGACCGGGAACTTCCCGACTCTTACGGCACTTACGGCTCTTACGGCGTCGCCTTCTCCTTCTCGACCACCGGGGCGGAGGGGGCGTTCGCCTTCACCGACTCGATGCCGTGCAGGCAGGAGGCCTTGCTCTCGTACGCCTCGCCCACCGCGATAATCTCGCCGTTGCCCGCTTTGAGACGGAACCGGTACTTGTCCGCCTTGTCCTTGTAGACCTCGAACTTGCCCGCCATTGCGCGTCACCTCTCAGCTCTGCCCCCTGAGGCGACGCTAGGCCGCGGGGTCGGGGCGCGCAGCCGGAAGGGGACCAAGAAGGGGACCAGGAAGGTGACCGGGAGGGAGACCGGGAAAAACTACTCCACTACTCCACTACTCCACTACTCCGCGACGCCGGCGTGACCGGTGTGCATCCCGCCGCTGCCCGTGCCACTGCCCGTGCCGCGACCGGCGTCCTGGGCGGCGCCGTAGCCGTTCCCCTGGGCCGCGACCGGCTTCTTCAGGGAGCTGATGTCGTGGGCGTAGGTGCCGACGGCGTTGGCGATGACGCCGATGTTGATCTCGAACGCCCGCATGTTGATGTTGTGGATGTCGTCGCCCTTGGCGTGGTAGTTCACGTCGTACGCGACACCCGCCTGGCCGCCGAACTTCTTCGCCTGGGCCGCGGTCTTGATGCCCTCGGCGCCGGTGAAGGTACCGCCGGAGGGGATGTTCGCGTCGATGAACGGACCGTAGTCGGAGCGGCCGTCGAAGTCGGTGCCCTCGTGCGGGACGCCGCGCTTGTCGAGGAAGTCGGTGATGCCGCGCTCCAGTTGGGCGGAACCGGCGGGGCCGGCGCCCGAGCCCTCGGCGTCGGAGTCGTCGCCGTCGTAGACGAAGAGCCCGTAGTTCGGCGAGGCGATCATGTCGAAGTTGAGGTAGAGCTTGACCTCCTTCTTGTCGAGGGAGCTCATGTTGGCGACGTAGTGCTCGGCGCCGAGCAGGCCGTACTCCTCGGCGGACCACCAGGCGAAGCGGACCTTGTTGCGGACCTTGTCCTTGCCCTTGTCGGTGGCCTTGGCGAGCTCCAGGGCGGTCTGGAGGAGGCCGGCGGAGCCGGAGCCGTTGTCGTTGATGCCGGGGCCGTCGGTGACGGAGTCGAGGTGGGCGCCGAGCATCACGGTGTTGGCGGCGTTGCCGCCCTTGGTCTCCGCGATGACGTTGTTCGTGCTGCGCGTCCCCTGGAGCTGGCGGATGTCCAGGGACAGCTTCACCGGGCCCTTGGCGAGGTCGGCGGCGAGCCGCTCGCCCTCCGCCTGGGTGATGCCGCCGGTCGGGACCTTGCCGGCACCGGCCTCGCCGAGGGTGCCGTTCAGGGTGCCGTCGGTGTTGTTGTAGATGATCGCGCCGGCGGCGCCGGCCTCGGCGGCGTTCGCCTGCTTGACGGCGAAGGAGCAGCCGCCGCGCTTGACGAGCGCGATCTTCCCGGTGAAGGTGCCGGAGGCGAAGTCGCCCGGCTCGCAGCCGGTGGTGCCGTCGGCGTCGACCGGGACGGCGGCGAGGTCGGCCTGGATGCCGCCGGCCGGGGTGGAGGCGGTGTACGTCATCGCGATGATCGCGAGGTCGCGCGGCGCGGGGGAGACGACGGCGGCCTTCTCGGCCTGCGTCTCCGTGTAGACGAAGTCGAACTTCTGGTACGAGACGTTGTAACCGGCCTGCTTGAGCTGGGAGTACACGTACGCGGCCGAGGCGTCGTGGCCGAGCGAACCGGCCGCGCGGTTGCCGCCGGCCGAGTCGGCTATCGCCTGGAACTTCTGGAGGTGCCGGAAGGCGTCCTTGGCGGTGGTCTCGCCGACCAGCTTCTTCGCCAGCTTCGCGGCGTCGCGGGCCTCCGCGGCCCCGGGAGCGGGGGTGGCGGTGGCGGGGCCGGCGAGGACCAGCGGGGTGGCGAGGGCGGCGGCGGCCAGAACGGCGGCGGCTCTGCGCTGCGAGGCGTTCACAGAAGTCCTTCCCGGTAAGTGCGAGGTTGAGGGGAAGCTAGCGACAGCGAGGTGTTCTTGTGAACAGGTTCGTCACAATTTCTGCCGTGCGGCACAGGATTGGCATGGGGAATGGACAATTCCCGGTGCTTTAAGCCTTTTTGGTGGAGGGCGCGGCCTTCTTCGGCGTGACCTCCGCCGCCCTCGGCTTGCTCCCCGCCGTCTTGGCGGCCTTGGCGGCGGCCTTCAACTCCTGTTTGTGGGCCCGGACTTTGGCGAGCGACTCCGGCCCGGTGATGTCGGCGGCCGAACGGTAGGAGTCCGGCTCCCCGTACGCGCCGGCCGCCTCCCGCCACCCCTCGGGCCGTACGCCGTACTGCTTGCCGAGCAGCGCCAGGAAGATCCGCGCCTTCTGCTCGCCGAACCCGGGCAGCGCCTCCAGCCGGGCCAGCAGCTCCGGTCCGGTGGCCACGCCGCGCCACACCGCCTCCGCGTCGCCCCCGTACTCGTCCACGAGGAAGCGGCACAGCTGCTGGATCCGCTGGGCCATGGAGCCCGGATAGCGGTGCACGGCCGGTTTCTCGGAGAGCAGCGCGGCGAAGGCCTCCGGGTCCTGGGCGGCGATCTCGCCCGCGTCCAGGTCGTCCCGGCCGAGGCGGGTGGCGACGGTGTACGGGCCGGAGAACGCCCACTCCATCGGCACCTGCTGGTCCAGAAGCATGCCGACGAGCGCGGCGAGCGGGGAGCGGCCGAGGAGCGCGTCGGCCTCGGGCTGCTGGGCGAGGTGGATCTCGGGGCTCATACCCCGATCATCACGCCGGGCGGCCCGGCCCGCCCGGCGAGCGGGGCACGGGGCGGACCGGGCCGTCGGGCCTGCCGTTGTGTCGGGCCCACCGTTGTGTCGGGCCTACCGCTCCGGCGTGGTCTCCGTCGCCGCCGTACGTGTCGCCCCCGTCGTCGCCGTATCCGCCGCCGTACCTGTCGCCGTCCCGAAGCGGGCGAGGGCGTCCTTCACGTGCGTACGGGTCCCGTCGACGCCGAGGTGCCCGCCCGAGGCCACGATGTGCAGCTCGGCGTCCGGCCAGGCCTGGGCCAGTTCCCAGGCGGTGGCGGCCGGCCCGCCCAGGTCGAGCCGTCCGTGCACGAGGACGCCGGGGATGCCGGCCAGCCGGTGGGCGTCCCGGATCAGCGCGCCCTCCTCCAGGAACGCGCCGTGCGCGAAGTAGTGCGCGCAGATGCGGACGAAGCCGAGCCGGGTGTCGTCGACGCGGTCCATGTACGGGGTGCCCTGGCCCTCCAGCGACAGGACGGCGTCCTCCCAGGTGCACCAGTCGGCCGCCGCCTTCTCCCGTACGGAGCGGTCGGGATGGTTCATCAGGGCGGCATATGCCCTGATGAGGTCCTGGCCTCCGGTGTGCGGGGGCGCGTCCGCTCCGGCCCGGAACCGTTCGTGCGCCTCGGGGAAGTACCGTCCGACGCCCTCGTACAGCCAGGCCGTCTCGGAGCGGCGCGTGGTGGTGACGGCCGCGATCACGATCTCGGTGACGCGCTCCGGGTGCGTCTCGGCATAGGCCAGGATCAGCGTGGACCCCCAGGAGCCGCCGTACAGCAGCCAGCGGTCGATGCCGAGGTGGATCCGCAGCCGTTCCATGTCGGCGATCAGGTGGTCGGTGGTGTTGACGGACAGGTCCGTGGCCGGGTCGCTCGCGTGCGGGGTGGAGCGACCGCAGCCGCGCTGGTCGAACTGGACGATCCGGTAGACCGCGGGGTCGAAGACCCGGCGCGCGTTCGGGGACGAGCCGGAGCCGGGGCCGCCGTGGACGACGAGCGCGGGCTTTCCTTCGGGGTTTCCGGCGACGGACCAGTACACGTGGTTCCCGTCGCCGACGTCGAGCATGCCTTCGTCATGGGGTGCGAGCTCAGCGAACATCCCGCCGACACTACTGGCCGCCTCCGTCCCGCGCCGCCGGATTCCGACGCGGCACCCGGGGTAGCGTCGCACGCATGAACGACCTTGACGGGTTAGGGCAGTTGGGTGCGGCGGTGCGTGCTCCGGCCGCGGGGGGCGGGGTGCGGGTGGTCGGCCTCGGCGAGTCCACGCACGGCACGGCGGAGTTCTTCCGGCTGAAGCACCGGCTGGTGGAGTACCTGGTCACCGCACACGGCTTCCGTACCTTCGCGATGGAGGCCAGCGCCTCGGCCGCACCCGCGGTCGACGCGTACGTACGGGGCCGGGGCACGGCGGCCGACGGGGCCGCGGCCCTGACCGGGCTCGGCTTCTGGGTCTGGCGGACCCGTGAGGTGCTGGACCTGCTCGACTGGCTGCGCGCCTACAACCGGGGCCGGGCGGCGGCCGACCAGGTCGGATTCGCGGGCATCGACGCCCAGCGGTGCGCGGCGTCGGTGGCGTACTTCGCCTCCGGCGGGACGGACGGCAAGGGGGGCCGGGGTGGGAGCGCCGACGGGCTCGCGGTCCTGGCGGAGGCGCATCCGGGGCAGTATCCGGAGCGACGTGACGAACTGACGGCTCTCGTACGGGCGCTGGTGCCGGCCGACGCGGAAGGAGAGCGCCACGCGCGGATCCTGGTGCGGGCGGCGGACGTCGTCACCTGCGCGTCGCCCGCCGAGGTGGGGCGGGTGCGCGACGGGCATATGACGGACGCGGTCGGCGAACTGCTCACCGCCGACCCGGACGCGCGGATCGCGCTCTGGGCCCACAACGGCCACATCGCCGTCCAGGGCGCCTCGCTGGGCGCGCGGCTGCGCGAGCGGTACGGCTCCGCGTACTACGCCCTCGGCCTCTTCTTCGGCGAGGGCGCCTTCCGGGCCCGCCGGATGTGGCCGGGCCCCTGGGGCCCGCGGACGAGACGCCCCTCACCCGTCGCCGTCAACCGCGTCGGCCCGCCTCCGCCCGGCTCGCTGGAGGCACGGCTCGGGGCCGGCGGCCGGGGCCCGTACGTACACGATCTGCGCGCGTCGGCCGAGTCCTGGCCGCACGAGACCCTGGCGAGCCGCTCGTACGGCGCCTATGTCGCCCGCGGCGTCTACCACTGGAACTCCATGCCGACGACTCCGGCGACGGAATACGACGGCCTGGCATATGTCCCGCTGTCGACCCCGTCGACGCCCCTCTAGCGCGTCTCGTGAGCGTCGTGAGTGCCGTGAGTGCCGTGAGTGCCGTGAGTGCCGTGGAGGTCGAGTGGCGCGTCGCCGTGGAGCAGTTGGCGCATGCCCGCCTTCAGCTCGTCCGCCGTCAGGTGGCGTTCCTCCGTCAGGTGGTGGATCAGGCTCGGGGAGAAGGGGGCCAGGAGGAGGTGGGCGAGGAGGGGCGCGTTGGCGTCCGGGCGGGCCTCGGCGACCAGCAGGGTGACGTGGGCGTGCGTGGCGAGGTAGGCGCCGTTGGTGTAGCGGGCGGTCGGCGCCGCGGACTGGGCGGCGAGCAGGATCGGGCCCTGCTCGACGACGCGGTCCACGTACGCGTCGAGGAAGGCGTCGAGGCGCCGCGCGGCGGGCGCGCCGGGGCCGAGCGGCGGCGGGCCGCTCAGATACGCCTCCTGGAACCGGCGCTCGCGGTCGTCGAGCAGCGCCCACAGCAGCTGCGAGACGTCACCGAAGCGGCGGTAGACCGTGCCGACGCCGATGCCGCTCGCGTGCGCGACCTGGTTCATGGTGACGGCGCCGGGTCCCTCCTCGGCGACGATCCGGGCGGCCGCGTCGAGGATCTTGCGGCGGTTGCGGGCGGCGTCGGCGCGCTCGGGGGCGGGGTCGCCGGGCGTCGGGAGCAGGGTGAGCGCGGGTACGGGCCGGCTCGACGGCGTCACGGCGGCCCGTACCGCCGCCCGCTCGGTCCTCCGCTCGGTCTCCCGTCCCACCGGCCGCTCCGCCGGACCCGTGGTGGCCTGCGGTTCGTTGGTGCTCATCGGCTGGTGCCCGCCTTTCGTCCCGGCTCTCGTCCGCGCGTGCTCCCGGCTTCGGCGGCGCGCCGTCCGGCGGCCGCCCGCGCCTCCCCCTTGGTCGCCTCGTCACTTCGAGCATACCTGGGGCCCTTGCGAAACGGATAGTCCTCCGTTTAGTCTCATCCATCGAAGCGGAAAGCAATCCGTTTCTTCCAGGGGCGTTGTTCCAGGTCTTTTCCCAGGTCCTCAGGAGGGCTCAGCATGTCCGTCAAGGTCGCCGTCATCTACTACTCGGCCACCGGGAACGTCCACCAGCTCGCCCAGGCGGTCGCCGAGGGCGCCGAGAAGGCCGGCGCCGAGGTGCGGCTGCGCCGGGTGGCCGAGCTCGCCCCGGACGCCGCGATCGACTCGAACCCGGCCTGGCGCGCCCACGTGGACGCCACCGTGGACCAGGTCGAGGTCGCCACGCTGGAGGACCTCGAGTGGGCGGACGCGTACGCGCTCGGCTCGCCGACCCGGTTCGGCAACATCAGCGCCCAGCTCAAGCAGTTCATCGACATCAGCGGCGGCCAGTGGCAGCGCGGCGTGATGGCCGACAAGCCGGCCACCGGCTTCACCAGTGCCGGCAACCTGCACGGCGGCAACGAGTCCACGCTGCTCGCGCTCTACAACACCTTCCACCACTGGGGCTCGGTCATCGTCTCGCCCGGCTTCACCGACCCGTCCGTCTCGGCGGCCGGTGGCAACCCCTACGGCACCGCCCACCCGGGCGCCAACGGCGAGCCGGGCGAGAACGTCCTCGCCGCCGCCCGCTACCAGGGTGCGCGCCTGACGAAGATCGCCAAGCGCCTGAACGGTCTCGCGGCCGACTGACGCGCGCCACGCACGGGTGCCTCGCGCACCACGCGCCGCGAATGTGATGTACCCCCGGGGTCGTATACCCCCGGGGGTACTTCTGTTTCTGTTATGGTCGGCTGTATACCCCGGGGGGTAACGAGGGACTATCGGGGGTCCCGTTCCTGGAAGGAGTGCAGGTTTGCTCATCGCCCTCGCGGCCGGTGCCGTCGTCGGGCTTTCGCTCGGGGCACTCGGCGGAGGCGGCAGTGTGCTCGCCGTCCCAGCGCTGATCTACCTGCTCGGCCTCACCCCGACCGCCGCTGCCACGGCGAGTCTGTTCATCGTGCTCGCGACCTCCGCGACCGCACTGTACGGACATGCGCGGGACGGTCAAGTGCGCTGGCGCACCGGCGCGCTCTTCGCGGCCGCCGGAATCGTGCCCGCGGCACTCGGCGGACTGGCCTCCGCCCGGCTGCCGGAATGGCTGCTGACCCTTGGCTTCTCCCTGGTGGCGGGCTTCGCGGCGGTACGGATGGTCCGCCGGACCCCGGAGGCCGAGGCGGTACGGCGTTCGACGCCGGCCGTCGCGGGCGCGGGTGCCGGACTGGGTGCCGTGACCGGTGTCCTGGGTGTCGGCGGCGGGTTCCTCACGGTGCCGGCGCTCGTCCAGGTCGTCGGCCTGAAGATGCGTCCGGCCGTCGGGACCAGCCTCTTCGTCGTGGGGGCCAACGCGCTGGTCGCCCTGCTCGCGCGGTTCGGCAGTGCCGCGCACATGGACTGGCGGATCGTCGCCCCGTTCACGGGCGCGGCGGTGCTCGGTGCCTGGGACGGGCGGCGGCTGGCGAAACGTATCCCCGGAGACAAGCTGCGCCGGATCTTCGGCGTGATGCTGCTCCTGGTGGCGGTGGTGATGCTGGTCGACCTGCTCATCTAGCCGAGAGCCGCCGAGCGGCCGGGCCGGGATGACGCACGAGCTCGCGCTCGTGACGCGGCCCGGAGCCGGACCCGGACTCGGGCCGTGACCCGGATCAGGATCAGGATCCCGGCCTAGGCCAGCGAGAGGAACAGCTTCTCCAGCCTGGCCCGCATCTGGTCGGGGTCCTCCCCGGTCCGCGTTCCCTTCTCCATGTCGGTCAGGCACTGCTGGAGACCGGTCGCGATGATCGCGAAGCCGGCCCGGTCCAGTGCCCGGGAAGCGGCGGCCAGCTGGGTCACGACCTCCTCGCAGTCGCGGCCTTCTTCGATCATCCGGATGACTCCGGCGATCTGCCCCTGTGCCCGGCGCAGCCGGTTCAGTACGGCCTTCAGCTCGGCGCCCGCGAGATCCAGTTCCACAACCACTCCTCCACAGATACCCCCGGGGGTAAGTTACCCCCCGATCCGGGGTCCCGTCGAAGACCAAGGATGACACCTGCCATGACCACCACGACCCGCACCGTCGAGGCCGACCAGATCCGCACCCGCCTCGACGAGCTGACCGTCATCGACGTCCGCTCGCCCGGCGAGTACGCGGGCGGCCACCTGCCCGGCGCCATGAACATCCCGCTCGACCGCCTCAAGCACGCCCTTCCCTCCCTGAAGGAGGCCGCGTCGCGCGGCGAGCTGCTCATCGTCTGCCAGTCCGGCAACCGCTCGCGCAACGCCTGCGCGCAGCTCGCCGCCGAGGGCATCCCCACCCTCGACCTGGTCGGCGGCACCAGCGGCTGGGCCTCCCGCGGCAACGCCCTCGACCGCCCGGCCGGCGGCCCCGTCCGCGTCCCGTGGGCCATGGACCGCCAGGTCCGTCTGGCCGCCGGTTCGCTCGTCCTGCTGGGCCTGCTCCTCGGCGTCCTGGTCCACCCGCTCTTCCAGCTGCTCTCGGCCGGTGTGGCCGGCGGCCTCGTCTTCTCCGCCCTGACCAACACCTGCGGCATGGCGGCGATGCTCGGCAAGCTGCCCTACAACCGCGCCACCTCCTGCGGCGTCGACCTCTCCGCCACCCTGAACCGCCTCAACAACGGCGGTAAGTGAGCCCCGGCGGTTCTTCGCCGCGCGGTCGCAGTGAAACGGACCCGTACGGGTCGCCACGTGAGGGGCGATCCGTACGGGTCCGTCGCTGTGCCGGGGGCCGCGGCGCGCGGCCGTCAGCCGGCCTCCGGCCCCTCGCCCTCGTCGACCGGGCGGATCACCACCGGGTACTCCGGCGCACCGGCCGGCTGCGGACACTGGGCGACGCGGGCCGCGATCTCGGCGACCCGCTCCGGGGTCGCGCAGTCCAGCACCCAGTACCCGGCCGTCACCTCCGTCGTCGCCCCGTAGGGGTTCTCCTGGACCACCGGCCGTCCCTCGGAGTCCGCGGTGACGAACCGGGTCCGGGCGGGCTCGACGAGCCCCCGCGCGTCCACGAGCTCGCCGCTGTCCCGGAGGTCGTCGTTGACCGAGTTCATGTACGCGAACATCGCCCGCAGCTCCGGCTCGCTCCACGCCGGGCTGTGCCCGGAGGACTGCCCTCGCATCGCGTCGTAGTCGGCCTGGGCGCCCTGCACCATCACCAGGTACTTCATGACCTTCTCCTGCCTCCTCTTCCTGACCACCGGACCACCGCGGACCGTGGACCACCGCGGACCGTCGGGGTGGGTCCTTCACAGGAGACGGCAGAGCCGGGCCGGACCGCCCGGCGCTTGGTCCGATCCCCCGGGGGACGCCACCCGAAAGGGGGGACGACCCGGAGCGAGGACGACCCGGAGCGAGGACGACCCGGAGCGAGGACGACCCGGAGGGGCCGGTCCGGTCAGCCGGCGGACAGCTCCTTCTCCAGCGGGGTACGGAAGCGCGGGGTGACCCGGACCTCGCCGAGCCGGCCGGCCAGCCGCGCCGCCTCCGCCTCCACCGCCCGTACGAGAGCCGTCCGGCCGCCCTTCGCCGTGCCCTTGGTGTGCGTGGCGCGCGTGGCGCGCGTGGCGTCCTCCGCGTCCGGCAGCAGCCGCCACACGATCCCGCCGTCCGGGCGCTGCGCCCAGCCGCCCACGATCCGGCCGTTCCACCACACCGTCGGCCCGATGTTCCCGCTCCGGTCGAAGAGGAGCGGACGGTGGGCCGGGTCGAGATACCAGTCGCGCTCCTGCCAGCCCATCGCCGTCGGATCGAGCGCGGGGAGCAGCGCCGCCCACGGTTCGTCCGGGGACGGTACGGGGTCGAGGTCGTCGGGCAGTACGAACCCGGTCCCGTCCTCGCCCCCGGCCCCCGCCCCCGTGAGGGTCACCCGTACGGCGTCGAGCGCGCCCAGGGCACGCCGTACGTCCGTCAGCGTCCAGCCCGTCCACCACTTCAGGTCGGCCTCCGTCGCCGGCCCGTACGCGGCCAGCCAGTGCCGTACGAGCTCCGCGCGCGCCTCGGCGGGCGGCGGGGCGGCCGCCGTGGCCCCCTCCGGCGCGGCCGACCAGCGGAAGCGGTTCGACGTCCAGCCGCCCTGCGGGCGGCCCCGGACGATCAGGCCGCGCATCCCGAGTATCCGCAGGACGCGGGTGCCGACGGACTGCGGTCCCTCCTGGCGGGTGCCGACCCCGTACACGTACGTCGCCCGCAATCGCGGGACGGCGGCGCCGAGTTCGGTCCCGGTCGCCTCGCCCCGCGCCGCCAGTTCGGCGAGGACCAGGCGCTCGGTCTCGGCGAGCCACGGCTCGTCGTAGTCGCTGCCCGCCGCCAAGTGCGCGAGGAGACGGGCGCGTTCGCGGACGCCGGCCGCCTCGGCGGAGGAGGAGTGCACGGCGGCGGCGAGCCCGGACGGCACGACGAAGACGGTGTGCCGCATGCCGTGCATCCGGACCAGCGTCCGCTCCTCGTACAGCGCCCGCTCGGTCCTCGCGACCGGATCCGTGCCGTCGTCCGCGAGGCGCGCGCCGACGGCGAGGAACACCGTCGCCGGATCCGTGCCGTGCAGCGCCACCAGCGCGTCCGCGACCTCTTCGGCCGTCGTCGCCCGCGCGGCCCCGGCCAGCCGGTGCCGTGTCGCGAGCCGCGCCCGGCGCTCCTCGGAGCCGATCACCCTTGGTTCACCCATGGGTTCGTTCTATCGCGCGGAGGGCGGCCGGGACGGGAGTCCGGAGAGGAAATCCGCGATCACGGCGTGCAGCACCTCCGGCCGCTCCAGGTGCAGGTCGTGCCCGGTGCCCGGGACGCCGGACCCGTACAGCCGCGCCGGCTGCCGTCCCGCCATTCGCTCGTACTCCTCCGCCGGGATGATGCCGTGCCGGCCGAGGACGGCGAGGACGGGCACGGCGATCGCGTCCCACTCCTCCCAGCGGTCGCGCCCGGTGTTCTCGGCGAGCGCGGCGGTCATCACCTCGGGGACGAACCTGGGCCACAGTCCGTCGTCCCGTACCTCCAGGCCGTCCGCCCAGCCTTCCCCCACGGGCCCGCCGCCGAGGTGCGCGACCGCCGCCTCCCGCGTCGGGAACGGCACCGGCCAGGCCCGCAGCCGGCCGCCGACCTCCGCCACGGTCCCGGGCGTGGTGCGGGCTGGGCCGGCCTCGACCAGGACGGCCGCGGACAGCAGGGCGGAGTGCGCGGCGGCGGTCAGCAGGGCGGCGTGGGCGCCGTACGACTGGCCGATCAACACCGGCCGTTCCAGCCGGAGTTCTTCGATCACGAAGAGGACGTCGGCGACGTACGCCTCGCGCGAGACGTCCCGCGGACGCCGCTCGCTCGCGCCGTGCCCGCACCTACAACCACCACCGCAGCCACACCGCACTCGGCGGAAACCCACCCAGCACCCGTGTCAACAACCCTGCGAGTCAATACACCTAGAGGTTGCGAGAGTAGGCGACGAGGGCGTTGGCGTGACCGTGGCCCAGACCGTGTTCGGTCTTCAGCCACTTCACGAGCTCCATGTGCTTGACGAGCGGGGAGGCCTCGATGAGCTCCAGCCACTCGGCGACGGGACGCCCGTACTTCTTCTCGATGGAGGGGAAGTAGCTGGCGGGGTTCGGAGCGGTGACGGCGGCCATGGCAGGACCTCTTCCTCGGTTCACGGTGACGTGGTGTCCCGTATTGACAGGGCAGACCGCGGCCTGATCGAAAACTCATCGGTGAACCGAAGATGTTTGCCGATGAATTCCGGACGGCCTGTCGCGTGCCCCCGTCCCCCGGCCCGTACGGACTCCTAGGCTCGGCGCGTGACCGAGAACGAGATCAAACTCAAGGCCATCGCCGCACTGACGGCGCTGCGCGGCGGGGTCGACGAGAGCCTCGTCTCGGACCTGCTCGGGGAGGTGATCCCGGGGCAGTTCGCGGTGCCGGCGGGGGCGGGCGCCGAGGAGGTCGGCATGGCGGTCCTCGCCCAGCTCTCCGAGCCGCTGAGCGCGCTCGTCAACGGCTTCATCGTGGCGTTCGACGCGGTGGCCGAAGCCCACGACTCCACCGGGGCGGATCCCGACACCGCGCACATCCTCCAGGAGCTGGCGCTGCGGCTGGCGAGCGACAACTTCGAGTGACCGCTTGCCCGGTGGGCGAGGGGAGCAGGGGGGGCGGGGCCGCGTAGGTCAAGGGCTGACCGGCCCGCCTGGCAGGGACCGTGAGGGACGGTCGCCCCGGGAAAAAGGCGGGACCTCATGGGGCGGCCTGGCGTACCGTCACCTCTCGATCTTGGCCGGATCTCCTGTGGCCGGATTTCCCTGGGCAGGTGTTCCCGGGCGGGTCCTCCCCAGAGCGGATCCCCGACCCTGACGACGGAGTCACCGACGTGTCGATACGCCTCACCCCGCTCGCCGACCCCGAACCGACCTCCCTCGGACACCGCCTCGCCTGGGTGGCGAGCGGCCCGGACGGAACCCCGCTGGGGCACGCGTTCCTGCGGTTCTTCACGAAGGACGGCCAGCGCCATCTGGCCGGGGTGGACGTACGGGTCCATCCGGCCGAACGCCGCCACGGCGCCGGGTCGTTGCTGCTCGACGCGGCCGTCGCGGCGGCGCGCGAGGACGGGCGGCGCAGCCTGGTCGCGCAGGCGGAGGCCGGGTCGCCCGGCGCGGCGTTCCTCGCCGCGCGGGAGTTCGGCGTGGCGATGCGGCTGACGTACGCGCGGCTGCCGCTGGTCGACGCCGACCTGCCCTTCCTGACCGCGCTCACGCGGCAGGAACATCCTGGCTACCGGCTGGTGGAGTGGACGGGCCTGGTCCCGGACGAGCTGGCCGCCAGTTACGTGGCGTCGCGCCGGGCCATGGACGACATGCCGATGGGAACGGTCGACTACGGCCGGGTGGTCTGGGACCTCGAACGGGTACGGGCGGCGGCGGCCGCGGTCGCCGGGCGCGGCGAAGTGCTGCACACGGTGGCGGCGGTGGCCGAGGCGGACGGGGCCGTCGTCGGGTTCACCGAACTGGTGACGCCGGGCGATGGAACCGGCGACGGCCTGCACTACGGGACGGCCGTCCTGCCCGAACACCGCGGCCACGGCCTCGCCCGCTGGATGAAGGCGGCGTCGATCGTACGGGCGCGCGAGCGGCAGCCGGGACTGGCCGGACTCGTCACCGACACCGCCGACACCAACCCGTACATGCGCCGCGTCAACGACGCTCTCGGCTACCTCCCGACCCACGAGGCACACGAGTTCCAGCGCGCGCTGTGAGCGCGCTCCGGGGCGTGATCCGGAGCGCGGGTCACCCCTCAGGGTGATCGGCGGTGCGCCTGCGTGAAGGGCCCGGGCGCGGCCTTCGAGGATGCGCCCATGCGCCTTTCCTCCCCGTTCCCCTTCGCCCTCCCCTCCTTCTCCCGTTCGCTGTCGCGCCGAGCGCTGCTGCCCGCGCTCGCGCCGTTCGTGGCGGCCGTCGCCGTTCTGACCACCGGGGTCTCGGCCACGGCCGCCGCGGCGGAGGCCTGCGGCTCGATCATCACGGCCCCGCTCGCCCGCCCGGTCCCGGCGAACGACCCCTGTCCCAGTACCGACCCGGTGGTGTGCCGGATCCGCGTCATGCCGATGGACGAGAAGGTCGAGGCCCAGCGCATCCGCATGCGCTACCACCAGCTCCTGGAGGACATGCACCGCACCGAGGCCGACATGCGCGCGGCGGGCGCCACCGAGGAGGAGGTCGCCCGCGAACTCGTCGACATGCGCAACCAGGCCAAGGAGATCACCCGCGCCGGCATGACCCCCGCGGAGGTCCGCATCCTCGAAGAGCGCAACCAGGCAAAGTACGGCAACCCCCTCGGCCCGACCGCCGACCAGCTCTACGCCAAGTACGGCTCCTGGGAACTGGTCTCCGACGCCGCGATGCGCACCAGCTACGCCGTCGACCGCGAACTGAGCCTCGAATACCGCCCCTGCCCGGTCTGACGGGGAGACGGACCCGGATACGCCGCAGGGCCGGACTCGCTGTCCGGCCCTGCGGGCTGACGGGGGACGTGGCGGATGCCGTGCCGGGGCCCCGGGGGTGCCGGGGGTGCCGGGTGCCGGACCGGCGGCCCCGCGTCTACGGCTTGCGGACCAGCCGGTCGAGACGCGCCTGGCTGAGCACGAGAGGAAGCCGGAGCTGCGGTGCCGAGCCGATGACCAGAGGGCGCATCATCTCGATGGCACCACCCGTCGAGGCGCCGTCCTCGTGGGAGAGGATGTGGCAGTGCCAGACCGATGTGCCCGGGATGGTGTACGTGCCGACCCAGGCGGTGATGTGGTCCGGTGGAGCCACGAAGGTGTCCTTGGGCCCGGATTCGTAGGCTTTCGCCGGCTCGAAGGCGCCCACCGTGCCGGGCACGGGCTTCCCGTCGGCGTCCCACTGGCCGACGGGCCACCGTCCGATCAGACGGAGCTCCGCGAGGTGTTCGTGGAAGGGGTGCGCGTCCGGAGTGCGGTTGCGCATCGCCCAGACCTCCGTGGAGCCGAGCTGCGGCGTCTCGGTGGCGGCGTCGAAGTAGTTGAGCAGCCGGTTCGCGTCCCCGAGCTGCGCGACGCCGGGCGTGCTCTCCGCGGCCTGCACGGTCCGGAGCCGTGCCTTCGCCAACTGCCCGGTCAGCGACTCGTCGTTGTTGGTCTCCACGATCGTCCCCGGTACGCGTGAGCGGTCCGGGGACGTCACGGCGCGCGCCACGTCGAAGCGCATCAGCCGGGGAATCAGGGCGGCGGTGTTCGGGCCGGGGTAGGGCGCGGCGGCGTCGTTGGCCAGCACCCACCGCTGCCCTTCGTGACCGGTGAAGTCGACGACCACCTTGTAGCGCTCTCCGGGGGAGATCAGCAGGTCGCCGACGGGAGCGGGATGCCGCAGATAGCCCACGTCGTTGCCGACCACGGTCATGGCCGGCGCGGCTGCCGCACGCGATCCGTCGGCCGGCTGGAGGCTGAGGTGGTAGAAGCGCGAGTCGGAGCCGTTCACCAGAGTGAAGGTGTAGCGCCGCGGCTGTACGGCCTGCTTGGGGGCGATGGTCCCGTTGATCACCGGCAGGTCGCCGAAGAACTCCGGGTCGGCGTGCGTGTAACACAGCGAGTGGTCGGCGTTGAAGGACTTGTCCTGGAGCACGTACGCCTTGGCGAAGTCGCCCTGGGGCAGTCCGAACGACGGCTCCAGTTCGTCGGTGTGGGGCGCCAGTCCGGCCAGGCCCTCGTAGACGTGGTACGAGTCGTGCGCGTCGGCGTGGTCGTGGTACCAGACGGTCGCCGCCGCCTGGTGGTTCGGGTACTCCTGGGTCTGCGATCCCCCCGGGGGCACCTCCGCGCCGTTGGGGACCGGGACGCCGTCGCTGTCCGCGGGCTGGAGACCGCCATGGCGATGTGTGGTGATGGTGTTCTCGTCGCGGGGCTGGTCGAACGGGAAGACCGCCGTCCCGGCCGCGGGCAGGGCGTTGACGACCCGCACCTTGATGGGGCGGTCCTTCCGGGTGACGATGGTCGGCCCGAGGTAGTCCATGGCCGCGTTGGCCGTGCTGTAGGCCAGGGTCTTGGTCGGCCCCCACGCGCTGCTGAACCGGTGGGTGTGGTGGACGCCCGCCGTGAGGGTGTAATGGTCCTGTCCGTCCGGTGCGGCGACCGGCGGTTGCCGCACGTCGTCGAGGAAGGGCGTCACCGCGGGCGAGGGGCCACAGGACGGGGGGACGGCGGCCTCGGCCGGCACCGTGACCGGACCGGACACCGGAAACAGTCCGGTCCCGAGCACGAACATCCCCGCGAGAGCCGCCGGCCGTGGCGGAAGCAGTCGTCCGCCGGCTCGCCGGAGCCGGTCGCGCCATGTCGCTCTGAGCAAGAGAACCTCCCGCGAAGCGTGATCGGGGCTCGCGCACGACGTGTCCGCCGACCGGCGGGACGATGCGGGGCGGGCGCCCGAGGGCCGTATCGGCGCAAGGATGGACGACCGGATGATCGGCCCCCGCGCGACGCGGCTTCCAGGGCTTCGAACGAGCGACAGGAGCACCCGAATGCGGCGCGAGATGCCGGGGACTGACGACTTGTCAGGACGTGCCCGGGATGGTCAGCACGATCGCCGCCGGGCCGGGCCGGGCCGATTCGGCACCGGCCTCGGCACCGGCGCCCGCGTCACACCGGCCGGGTCGCGGTGACGACGTAGTAGTCGAGGACGTGGTCCTCGTAGGCGCGCAGGAAGTTGCGGGGCCAGGTGCCCGGGGCCCACCACTGGGCGAGCCACCGGTCCCAGCCCGGCCAGACGTCCGGGCCGATCGACTCGACGCGCACCCGCTTGAGCCCGGCGGCCGTGAACGCGTCGGCGAGCGCCTGGACCGGCCGGGCGATGTCCAGGCCGTTCGCGTACGTCTCCAGGAGCCGGGCCGGCTCCTCGGTCCGGCCGGGCGCGTCGTCGACGGTGAAGAAGCTGGTGACGGCCACCCGGCCGCCCGGGCGCAGCACCCGCGCCGCCTCCGCCGCGAAGGCGTCCAGGTCGGGGAAGTGCTGAGCGGCCTCGACGCTGATGAGCGCGTCGAACTCGCCGTCCGTCATGGGCATGCGTTCCGCCGCTCCCCGGACGAACCGCAGCCGCTCCCCGTCCGCCGCGAGCAGACCGGCCTGGGCGTCGCGCGCCCGCTCCAGCTGGTCCGGGTGGATGTCCATGCCGGTGACCGCCGCGGGCCCGTACTCGCGCAGGGCGACCGCGCATCCCATGCCAAGGCCGCAGCCCACGTCGAGGATCCTCGGGTGTTCCGGCAGCTCGGCCGCGGTCAGGGAGTCGAGGACGTGCCGGTAGAGATCCTCCTGGCTGCGGACCCGCTCGGGCTCGCCGACCGGATGGTCCAGGTCGATGTCCCGCCAGTATCCGAAGTTGATGAATCCCCCGGCGAAGATCGGCTCCCGGCTCAGATCCACCGGACCGTACGTCCGCTCCACCATGGGCCCCATGGCGGGCACAGCCTGCCGCATGTCGTCGTCCGTCACCGTGCCGTACCTCCAGAGAACCCGACCCGAGCCGACCTGTCCGTACGCGATCCACCCCACCGCAAGAACTCCCCGCGCGACAGACGAGTAACGGCCAGGCTGAAAGTGAGGTGAGCCGAGACGGGAACACGCACCCGGCGGTCACGCAGACGGGCCGGTGCGTCGCACCGGCCCGTCTCAGTGGTACCCGCGGCTGTCCGCAGGTGGTCGTGTGTGATCAGTGGAGCCTGGAACGGCGCCTACGGGTCACGACGACGACAGCCGCGCCCGCCCCGACCAGCAGGGTGGTGACGGCGAGGATCATGCCCGTAGGGGACGTGCCCGTGTGGGCGAGGGAGCCCGAGCCGCCGCCGTTCGGGACCGGGCCGGCGGGCGCCGTGGAGGCCGGCGGCACCGACGGCGTGGGTGCCGACGGAGTGCTGGTCGACGGCGCGGACGGCGTCGGGGTCGGGGTGGGCGTCGGCGGGGTCTTCTCGGGGATGTACACGCCGGCGTCGATCGTGTGGTCGACCTCTCCCGGGTTCTTGGGCGCCGTGACCGGCGCGGATCCGTCGCACAGCTGCCCGCTGGTCGGCGGCGTCACATTGGAGTCGTGTGCCCGGTCGTCACCGGCTTGGGGGAGCGTGAAGCGCAGATCGGTGGCCGCCGGCCGGCCGGGCACCTGGCTGGTGTCCGCCGTACACACGTTGAACTGCACCGTGTAGTCGGCACCCGGCGTGAGCTCGTACGCCGCGCCGACCCCGCCGAAGTAGTACTCGCCCGCGGCGTCGGTCTTGGTCGTGGCGACCTGCTTGCCGTCGGCGTCCAGCAGGTTGATCGTGGCGCCCGGCAGCAGCACGTGCCCGGGGTCCTGGATGCCGTTGTGGTCGCCGTCGAACCAGACCACGTTGCCGATCTGGATCGGCGCGTTCGCCGCGGCGTACGCGATGTCGCCGAGGCCGCCGGCCTTGCCGAACCCGTTGGCGTCGACGAACTGGAACGCGTTGCCGTTCGGGTCGTTGCCGGGACCGGCCCCGGTGGTGACGTCGTAGAAGCCGGCACCGGCGGTGTTGACGTGGACGGTCGGGTCCATCTGGGTGCTGATGACCCACTGCTGCTGCGGGATGTAGGCGACCGAGCCGAGCGAGGTCTCCTGGTGCAGCCCGCGCTGGTTCGGGGCCGGGGTGGTCGCGCCGGAGAAGAAGTCGCCGGGGAAGTACTCGACGACGCCTTCCGCCTCCTGGCCGTTGTTGGCGGGAGTCGCGTGGTTCGGGCAGTCCTCGGTGCCCTCCCAGGCGTACCCGCCCGTGGGCTTGGCGCACGCCATGGTGATGTCACCGCCGGCCATGCCGCCCTGCCGGGTGTCCTTGCCCGGCCTGGGGTCGAGCCCGCCGGCGACGTCCATGAGCCGGTCGCGGAAGCCGAGGATCATCGAACCGTCGCGGGCGAAGGCCATGCTGGCCAGCTCCGGCTGCGGACCGACCATCGTGCTGCCGACCACGCGGCTGTCCCAGGTCTCCAGGCGGGTGTCCCACGGGTTCCAGAAGCGGGACGCCTCGTGGCCCGGGAAGCCGACGAACACATCGCCGCGCTCGGCGGTCAGCGGATGGTTCAGCACGGGGGTGAACTGCTTGCCGTCGTACGTGGAGACGACGGCCTTCAGGTCCGCGCGCTTCTGCGTGCTCTCGGCGCTGCACACGCCGCCGACGTACAGGGTGTTGTCGCGGACGGCCAGGCCGGTCGGCCGCCAGTCGCCGGCGGAGGCGCAGCCCGGGTCGGGGATGGCCACCGTGGCCTTCGGCGCCGAGGCGCTCGCCCCGGTGGCGTCGAAACTGACCAGCTCGCGGGTGAGCATGTTCACCGCGTACAGCGTCGAGCCGTCCTCCGACAGGGCCACGCCGCCGATGCTCTCCTTGCCCGGCGCGTCGGTGAACCCGGCGTCCTTGAGCGGGGTGGCGCTGTCGTGCGCCGTCTTCGTGGCGCCCGGCACCTTCGCGAACAGCTTCGGGGCGCCGCCGCCGTCGGCCGGCACGGTGTAGATGGCGTTGCCGCCCTCCGGCCCGTACACGGCGAACCGCCGGGCGAACGCCGCCTGGAACAGCCGCTTGCGGTACTTGTCATAGGCCAGCCCGTTGGTGGTCCCCACCTGCGCCTGTGTGGCGAGCACGGTCGGGCAGGCCTTGTCGCCGGGACAGGTGCCGCGGGAGTCCGTCCCGAACGCCACCAGGGCCCGGGTGTCGGACGCGCCGGGACCGGTCTGGACCGGCACGAAGTAACGGGTGTCCGGCAGCGCGTAGTCGGCCGCGTCCCAGACCCCGGTGACCACCGAGTCGTCCTTGCCCTCGGAGACGTCCACGAACGACGTGAAGCTGTCGAAGTGGTTCTCCGCGGTGGAGGCGGGCGCCGCCCGCAGATAGCGGTCGTACGGCGCCGGGACGCTGACGTCGACGCGGTACCGGCCACCGGTCAGTTCGGCCGACGGGGGCACCACGACCTTGCCGGTGGCGTCCGTGGTGCCGGTGACGTGATGGCCGGCCGGGTCGGAGACGTCGACCTTCATGCCCCGCTGCGGCACGTCCATGGTCGTGTTGATCACGCCGGTGCCGAAGAAGTCCCGCAGCACCTGGACCGTCAGTGTGCCGTCGGAAGTGGCGGCGCCGGCCTGCCCGGCGCCGGTCGCGATGGTGCCGGCGGCCCCACCGATCAGTAACAGACCGGACAGCCCCACGCGTGCCAGTCTTGGAATCGCCATGTACGGGCACTCCTCTTTGTCGTCCTATGTCCCTACGGACACAGCAACCGCCCGCAATATCCCACAAGTTGACGCATGATCAGGTCGGAAAGCGGAATTTGCCGGTGACGCCCGCGAAGCCCTGTTAGCGTCGCGTCGCGTGCGGAGCATCAGAATGAGGCGAGGTCTGCCGCGAGGCGCGGCGGACCGGCGTGGCAGGACACGGCCCCGGGCGCGCTGGGCAGCGGTCGCCGGCATCGGCGTCGCGGCTGCGGCGGCCCTCGCGTTCGCACTCTCCGACGGCGGCGACGAGCCCGCCGTCCGGCGTGCGCTGACCTCGGACGAGGCGAACCGGCTGGCGGTCGCGCGGTTCCGTAACTACGAAGCGGAAGGCCGTGCGGTGACCATCACCGTGCCGGGCACCGCCGGCGAATCGGTCGTCACCGGGTCCGTCGACTACCACGCGAAGACGGGGTACGGGGTGGTGCGCGGCAGCGGACGCGACGCGTCCGGCGACGGCCTGATCGAGTGGACGGCCACCACCGTCCGCTTCCACCCCCTGGCGAACGCCCCGGCGACCGCACCGGCCTCGCCGCCCGCGACCGGCTGGTACGACCGCCCGCTGCGGACGGCCGGCAACACCCTGGACGGTTCGCTGGCCATCGCCCTCGGCCTGGGCAACGACCGCCCGGACAATCCCCAGTTGCTGCCGCAGAACGGTGCCGAGTGGGTCGGGTCCGGCCAGGTGCGCGGCCGGCCGACGGACGTCATGACCGGCCCGGACGCCCGCGGCAAGGCGGGGACGGCGGACACCGTGCGCTACTGGATCGGCGCGGACGGCACCATGTACCGGGTGCAGGCCGACGTGGCCTCCGAGCCGCGGCCGGTGGTCATCGAATTCGACACCCAGAAGTACGTCCCCGTCCGCCGGGCACCGAAGGCGACGCCGACGCCGGGCCCGACGCCGAAGCGGTGACCCCGGCCTCGATACCGACGCCGAAGCGGTGACCCCGGCCCGGGCGCCGGGGCCGGGGCCGGGGCCCCGGGCGCTCAGGTGTCGGCGGGCTCGGGGGTGTCGTCGACGGGGCTCGGCTCCGCCGTCTCCTGCCGCTGGGACGGGATCGCGATCTCGACGGGATGGGTGCAGCGCCACAAGGCCCTCGCCCCGGTTTCCGCGCGGACGGTCTCCTTGAAGCCCTGCGGGTCGCAGTGGGCGCACGCGGCGATGACCTCGCGGTCGTACACCCGGCGGATGTCCGCCCGCAGCCGCCGGAAAGCGCCGAGGGCGAGCGGCGCCTGGTGCCGGCGAGGCGTCTCGTACTCGGGAATGGAGTGCTGGAACTCGATCGCCTTGTCGATCTTTCCGCCGAGGATCGTCACCGAGGCGGACGCCGCCTCCGGCGGACCCACCTGGGGATTGCGCTCCCTCCACGTCGCGGCGGAGTCGGCGGCGCGCCACGCGAAGCAGATCATCTGGCCGGGGGTGTATCCGTGCCGGAAGCCCTTCCGGATGACGTCCGCGAGTTCCTCGCGCCGCGCGTACGGCACCTCGGGACAGCCGTACCGCTGGGTGAGCCGGCCGTCGAGGTAGGCCGTGATGTCGGCGATGTCGATCCGGTCCATCAGCGCGGCGAAGGCGTCACGCGCCGCCGCTCCCTGCGGCCCGGGCCGGGTCCGGAGGCCGTACGCGATGTCCTCGGCGAGCTCCCGCGCGGCGGCCGGGCCGCCGACGAGCCGCCAGCCGACCTCCGTGGAGCTGAACGTGAGGCCCGCGCCGTCCCGGGACGGAGTGAACGCGTGCGACGGGCTCTCCGCCGAGACGGCGAGCAGGCCGGCGCCGTAGAGCTCCAGGAGGAGTTCCCTGTCCTGCTCGCTGTCGCCGGTCCAGCCCCGGGGGCCGATGGCGGCGAGGCTGGGGAGCGCCGTGCCGGGATCGTTCGCGGCGTAGTCGGCCAACGCCGTATAGAGGGCCAGGGCCAGCGGATTCTCCACCGTGAGGGGGCCGGCCGGTGCGCTCTTCGCATCCTCGTCCGCGATCGCCCCGGCGATCAGGCGCGCGAGCCGCTCGCCCTCCTGCCGCTCCCGCTCGCGCTCGACGGCCGTGCAGTCCGGGCAGAAGTACGTGGGAGCCTCGGCGTCGAGGCATCTGCCGCCCACCTTGTTCGCCCAGGACCGGTTGGTGACGGCGATGGGCTCGGAGCAGGTCGCGCACGGGCAGCCGAGCAGGACGGCGTGCGAGTGCGCCGCGACCACCTCGCCGACATCGCTGGTCACACCGAGGCTGCCCACGGTCCGCGCCCAGGTGCCGTTGTCCTTGACCTCCCAGTAGAGGACACAGAGCCGCTGGGCGTCCTCGGGAGCGTCGTGCGCGATCACGACACGGAGACGCGGAGCCCCCGCCGGAAACTCCCGCACGACCGGCTGCGGAACCGCCACCCGCCGCTCCGCCCGATGCGCGCCGACCCGCTCACGCTTCCGGCGGGGCTCGCGCTTACCCATGGGTCTCTTCCAGGTCCATAGGGGGATGTTGACGCATATCCCATGCGAGCGGGGCAGGTTTCCGCCATATACGACAACTCCCGTCCACAGCGGATCCGGTACCACCCGCGCACGAGCGGCATATGCCAGGCCCCGCCCGCTGAGCGGCCAAGCTCGGATCCGGGCTACTTGCGGCCCTCCGGGCCGTACCACTGAAGGGGCTGGCCCGTCACCGCGGCGATGCATTCGAAGTCGTGGTCACAGTGGAGGAGGGTGAGTCCCTGCAACTCGGCGGTCGCGGCGACGACGAGGTCCACCGCACCGGCACTGTGGTGCTTGCCCTGTCTGGTGAGGGCCTCCTGGACCTGCCAGGCCCGGTCGTAAGCGCGGTCGTCGACCGGGGCCCAGCCGAAGAGCAGCCGCATGTCCTCGACGCCGCGCGCCCGGTCGGCCGCTGATCGGGCGCTGTAGAAGAACTCCAGCTCGGTGACGGGGCATGTGGCGATCAGGCCGGCGGCCGCCGCCTGGTCCCAGCCGTACTGCTCCGCGTCGCCCCGCATGAAGCGGGCGAGGGCGCTGGTGTCGATCAGGTAGAGAGCGGCGTTCACCGTCGGTAGTTCCGCTTGTCCTCGAAGAGGGTCAGATCGAACGCGCCTTCGTCGGCGGCGGCGCGCAGGCGGGCCAGGGCCAGTGCCCGCCGCCTGTTCTCCAGCACCTCGCGCAGGGCTGTGTTGACCGTCTCCTTCTTGGTGCTGGTCCCCAGGGCTTTGGCTACATCCGCCACCAGCTCGTCATCGAGGTCGATCACTGTCCGGCTCATGTGCACCTCCTGTATATCAATTATGGGATTAAGTATATCTCCCATGGTTCATCGATGTCATGGGTGCACGTGCCTGTCATGGGTGCGCGTGCCTCATGACGCCGTGGATGTCGGAGGGGGCGAAGACGCGTTCGTCTGCTCACAGGTGGCGCCAGGCCAGGCCGAGGAACGGGGTCGCCGGCACTGGGGTTGCTCGGTGGCATGCGTGGCGGGTCCGTCGGGAACGGTGCCTACGGACAAAGGTCAGAACAACGAGACCTGAGGAACGTCGAAGGGCCCCACTGCAAGCAGTGGGGCCCTTCGACTTAGTGCCCGGTGAGGCACTTGGCGGAGGATACGAGATTCGAACTCGTGAGGGGTTGCCCCCAACACGCTTTCCAAGCGTGCGCCCTAGGCCACTAGGCGAATCCTCCGCGGCAAACATTACATGACCGGAAGGGGTGGTCGCGACCATGATCAGTTCCGGGGAGGGGGCGGGGAGCGGGCGGTGATCGGGGTGGGGGAGTGGGGGACGGGCAGGGGCGGGGATCGGGTACTCTGGGCGGAGCCCCTCACGTGGCGCTATCTGACTGAACTCCCCCAGGGCCGGAAGGCAGCAAGGGTAGGTCGGCTCTGGCGGGTGCGTGGGGGGCGCTTGTGTTTCCGGGGCGCGGTCGGCGTTCCCGGGTTGTCGGTGCGCGCCTATAACCTCGTATACGTGTCGTCTCTCGCGCTGTACCGCCGCTACCGCCCCGAGTCCTTCGCCGAGGTCATCGGTCAGGAGCATGTCACCGACCCGCTGCAGCAGGCGCTGCGGAACAACCGGGTCAATCACGCGTACCTGTTCAGCGGGCCGCGCGGCTGCGGAAAGACGACCAGTGCCCGCATCCTCGCGCGGTGTCTGAACTGCGAGCAGGGCCCCACCCCCACCCCCTGCGGGGAGTGCCAGTCCTGCCGCGACCTCGCGCGCAACGGGCCGGGCTCCATCGACGTCATCGAGATCGACGCCGCGTCGCACGGTGGTGTGGACGACGCCCGTGACCTGCGCGAGAAGGCGTTCTTCGGGCCCGCGTCGAGCCGGTACAAGATCTACATCATCGACGAGGCGCACATGGTCACCCCGGCGGGCTTCAACGCCCTGCTGAAGGTGGTCGAGGAGCCCCCGGAGCACCTCAAGTTCATCTTCGCGACGACCGAGCCCGAGAAGGTCATCGGGACCATCCGGTCGCGCACCCACCACTACCCCTTCCGGCTCGTGCCGCCCGGCACCCTGCGGGACTACCTGGGCGAGGTCTGCGGCCGCGAGGGCATCCCCGTCGAGGACGGGGTGCTGCCGCTGGTCGTGCGCGCCGGTGCCGGGTCGGTGCGTGACTCGATGTCCGTCATGGACCAGCTGCTGGCCGGTGCCACCGACGACGGTGTGACGTACACCATGGCGACGTCCCTGCTCGGCTACACGGACAGCTCGCTGCTCGACTCGGTCGTGGACGCGTTCGCGGCCGGCGACGGGGCCGCGGCCTTCGAGGTCGTGGACCGGGTGATCGAGGGCGGCAACGACCCCCGCCGGTTCGTCGCCGACCTTCTGGAGCGGCTGCGTGACCTGGTGATCCTCGCCGCGGTGCCGGACGCCGCCGAGAAGGGCCTGATCGACGCCCCGGCCGATGTCATCGAGCGGATGCAGGCGCAGGCGTCGGTGTTCGGCGCCGCCGAGCTGAGCCGGGCGGCCGACCTCGTCAACGCGGGGCTGACCGAGATGCGCGGTGCCACCTCGCCGCGGCTCCAGCTGGAGCTGATCTGCGCGCGCGTGCTGCTGCCCGCCGCCTTCGACGACGAGCGGTCGCTGCAGGCCCGGCTCGACCGGCTGGAGCGCGGCGTGGCCGCCGCGCCGCCCGCCGCCGCTGCCGCCGTGTTCACGCCGCCGCCGTCCGCGCCGCAGATGGGGTACGTGCCGACGCCGGACGCGCATGTCCCGCCCCCGCCCCCGGCTCCGGCCCCCGCCGCGCCCCCGCGGGCTCCCGCCCCGCAGCAGGCCCCCGCGCCCGCTCCCGCACCCCAGCAAGCGCCCGCCCCTGCCCCCGCCGCCGAAGCGCCGCGCCCCGGGGCCTGGCCCGGTGCCGCCCGGCCCGGTTCCGGCGCGCCCGGCGCGTGGCCCGGCGCCTCCGCGCCCCAGCAGCCCCAGGCTCCCGTGCAGGCCCCGGCCCCCGCCGCCGCGCCCGCGCAGGCCGCCGCCCCCACGGGCGACGCGGCCGCCGGCGCCGTACAGGTGCGGAACATGTGGCCGGCGATCCTGGAGGCGGTCAAGAACCGGCGGCGTTTCACCTGGATCCTGCTCTCGCAGAACGCCCAGGTCGCCGGCTTCGACGGCACCACCCTCCAGCTCGGCTTCCTCAACGCCGGCGCCCGCGACAACTTCTCCGGCAGCGGCAGTGAGGACGTCCTGAAGACGGCCCTCGCCGAGCAGTTCAACGTGCAGTGGAAGATCGAGGCGATCATCGACCCGTCGGGCGGCGCCAACCCGCCCCCGGCCGCCGGCGGCTTCGGCGGCGGCCGGCCGGCCGCGCCGCCCGCCCCGCCCCGCGGCCCCGCGCCGCAGCAGGCGGCCCCGGCCCCCGCGCCCGTACAGGCGGCACCGCAGCCCTACCAGGCCCAGCCGCAGGCCCCGGCGTCCCAGCCCGCGCCGCGCGCCGCCGCGCCGCAGGCTCCGGCGGCCCCCGCCCCGGCGCCGGTGGCGCCGGAGGACGACGTTCCGGAGGCGGACGACCCGGACCTCGTCGACTCGGCGCTCTCCGGCCACGAGCTGATCGTGCGCGAGCTCGGCGCCACGGTCCTGGAGGAATACACGAACGAGTAGCCGCGTCCCGCTCGGTGGCCCGCACAAAGGGCATACCGCCGAGCGGGCTACCCTGGCTGCCGTGAAGGTCCTCGTCATCGGCGGCGGCGCCCGCGAACACGCCCTGTGCCGCTCTCTCTCCCTCGATCCCGACGTCACCGCTCTGCACTGCGCGCCCGGCAACGCCGGAATCGCCGAGGTCGCCGAGCTGCACGCCGTCGACCAGCTCGACGGCGCGGCCGTCGCCGCGCTCGCCACCGGCCTCGGCGCCGACCTGGTCGTCGTCGGCCCGGAGGCCCCGCTGGTCGCCGGTGTCGCCGACGCCGTCCGCGCCGCCGGCATCCCCGCCTTCGGCCCCTCCCGGGAAGCCGCTCGGCTGGAAGGCTCGAAGGCGTTCGCCAAGGACGTCATGGCCGGCGCCGGCGTGCCCACCGCCCGCAGCTACGTGTGCACCACCCCCGCCGAGATCGACGAGGCGCTGGACGCCTTCGGCGCTCCGTACGTCGTCAAGGACGACGGTCTCGCGGCCGGCAAGGGCGTCGTGGTGACCGCCGACCTGGCCGCGGCCCGCGCGCACGCGGTGTCCTGCGTGGGGGCACCTCCCGCGCCCTCAGGGCGCAGGGGGAGCGTCGTGATCGAGGAGTTCCTGGACGGCCCCGAGGTCTCCCTCTTCGCCATCACCGACGGCACCACCGTCGTCCCGCTGTGCCCCGCGCAGGACTTCAAGCGCGCGCTCGACGGCGACGAGGGCCCGAACACCGGCGGCATGGGCGCCTACTCGCCGCTGCCGTGGGCCGACCCGGCGCTGGTCGACGAGGTCCTGGAGACCGTCCTGCAGCCCACCGTCGACGAGCTGCGCCGCCGCGGCACGCCGTTCTCGGGCCTGCTGTACGCGGGGCTCGCGATCACCAGCCGTGGAGTCCGGGTCATCGAGTTCAACGCCCGGTTCGGCGACCCCGAGACCCAGGTCGTCCTGGCCCGTCTGCGGACCCCGCTGGCCGGTGTCCTGCTGAACGCCGCCAACGGCACCCTCGCCGACCAGGAGCCGCTGCGCTGGAGCGACGACGCCGCCGTCACCGTCGTGGTCGCCTCGCACAACTACCCGGGCACCCCGCGCACCGGTGACCCGATCGGGGGCCTGGCCGAGGTCGCGGAGCGGGACGCCCCGCACGCGTACGTCCTGCACGCCGGTACGAAGCGCGACGGCGAGGCGGTCCTGAGCGCGGGCGGCCGGGTCCTGTCGGTCACCGCCACCGGTTCGGACCTGACCGAGGCCCGCGAGCGCGCCTACGCGGCGGTCGGCCGAATCCGTCTTGACGGCTCGCAGCACCGCACGGACATCGCGGAGAAGGCCGCCCGGGGCTGACGCCCCGGCTTTGCCCGGCCCGTCGCGTCCCTTCCCGGGCCGTTCCGCGGCCCGTTCCCGGCGTGTCCCCGGCCTGTTTCCGGGGGTACGTCCGGGACCCCTCCCGGGGCCGCACCCAGGTCCCTCGGGGCACGGTCGCACAGTGAACCGTACGACCGTGCCACCGTCATCACCTTTACCCAAAGCCATTCCATCGGGTGACGACTTGCCCATCCGGATGACGCCCGCCGACGCCCCAACTAGGGTGCGGCGCAGGCGTTCCCGGGCATGCTCCGGCACTTGGCCCACCGGCATTGCGATGTCGGGGCCGGGTGCCACAGTGGGGGAGTGAGCAACACCGCCACGGGCAGTCCCGACGAGGACAGGAGGGGGTGATGTACGGCGTGACCGGCACGAACGGCAACACAAGTGGCACAAGTGGCACAAGTGGCACAAGTGGCACGGGTGGCACGGGTGGCACGAGGGGAACCAGCGGCGCGGACGATTCCCGCGGACCGGCCCCCGCGCGGCGGGTGGACCGGGCGCACCGCGCGAGCGGACCGGGCGGCGGCCCGCGCGGCCCCGTCGGCCCGGGCGGTTCGCGCGCGACCCCCGGCTACGCGACCGGTGACGAACTCGGCGCCCGCGCCGCCCGCGCCCGCGCCCTCGCCGTGCTCCGCGTCCGCGGCCGGGCCCTCGGCCTCGCGGTGCTCCCCGCCGCCGTCGCCGCCGTCCTGTACGCGGGCGGCGTCACCGGCCACTTCACCGGCCCCGGCTGGGACACCGCCCGCTGGGTGGTGACCGTCCTCGCCGTCGTCGTCCTGCTCGTGGCGGCGGCCGTCGCCCTGGTCGTGGCCCGTTCCCGGCCGGCCGTGACACCGACGGTGGAGCTCGCCGAGAGCGCCGCCCCCGACCTCTACCGGCTGGTCCGCGACCTTGCCGACCGGCTCGGCGTCCCGCCGCCCTCCGCGATAGCCCTGACGCCGGACTGCGACAGCTGGCTGGAGGACCGCTCGCACCGGGCGCACGGCGCCCGCCGGGTCGGCGACGCGCCGGTCCTGGTCATCGGCTCGCCCTTCCTCTGGTGGATGCGGGTCGGCGAACTGCGCGCCGTCCTCGCCCCCGTCGTCGCCGGTACGGGCCCGGCCGCGCACCCCGACATAGCGGCCGCCCGGCGCTTCGTCCGCGGCCTGGACGCGGCCGTCGCCGTGCCCCGTACGCCCGGACTCGACCCGGTCCGCCGCCTCGGCGCGCACGGGGTCGGCCGGCTGGCCCGGACCCTGCTCCGGGGCTGCCGCGGCCACGCCGCCGAGATGGAGCGCGGGGTCGCCGCGGCCGGCTCGGAGCGCGCGCAGACCGTCGACTACGGGGTCCGGATCGTCGCCCAGGAACAGGTCGGCCTCGCCTACGCGGGCTGGGACCGGCTGCTCACCCGGGTCGCGCTGCCCGCCTGGCGGATGGGCCGCTGGCCCGCCCGGCTCGACGCCGGCGTGGTCTCGGCGCTCACCGAACTGTCCCGCCGCGACCGGCTCGCCGAGGGCTTCACCTCCCGGCTCGGTGAACGGCCCGCCTGCGACCTCCTGGAGGAGCCGGGCGCGGTCGACGAGGCGACCTCACTGCTCGCCGCCCGCCTGTTCCACGGCGCTCCGGCCGGGCCGGGGGCGAACTGGGCGCCGGTGGAGTGGGGCGCGTACGCCGAGGAGGTCGTCGACCGTACGTGGCGTGCCGACGCGGCCCGCCTCCACCAGGTCCTCGACCGCGTCGCCCCGGACCCGGCGGCCCCGCCCGCCGAACGCCCCGCGGCGCCCGCCCCCACCGACGTACCGGACGCGCCGCCCACCCTGGCCCGGATCATCACCCACCTCACGGCACCCGAGCGGCCCGCCCCCGGACACCGCCCGGAGAGTCCGCAGAGCCCGGAAGGCCCGCGGGGCACGGAGAACCCGGACAGCACCGACGGCCTCGATGATCCGGACGGCGGCCTGGAAAGCCCCGCCGCCGACGAGCTCGCCGCCGCGCTCACCGCGCAGGCCGCCCGCGAGGAGCGCGGCCGCCCGGTCGCCCAGGCGCCGGAGGGCTTCGACGGCCCCGGCCCGCTGTTCCCGCTCCAGCCGCCCCGCAGCGGCCGGGACCTGCTCGCCGACCACGTCACGGCCATGGTCTGCTGCGCCGCCGTCGACACCACCGAGGCGGCCCCCGGCCTGGACTGGCTGGACGGACCGGCCCTGTTCGTCCGGGGCGAACGCTGCACGGACCTGACCGCCACCGTCCTCTCCCTCGTCGAGGACGGCGACCCGAAGCCGCTGCGCACCTGGCTGACCAGGGCCGGAGTCCGCCCCGAGAAGCCCGTCCGGCTGGTCTGAGCGAATACGGCCGAATCTCACCGAACGAATCGTTGGGTTATCCACCCAACGATTCACGACGAACGGTGACGGATCGCATGCGTTATGTGATGTGCTGGAGACAGACACGGACACAGCGGCGGTGACGGACCGCGGGCACCGGCAGGCCGACCGGGAGCCGAGCGCCCGGCCGACCGGGGGACCGAGGGAGGGGCGCGTCATGGGTACGGAGCAGATCAGGCGCTGGGATTCGGGAGCGCTCGCCCACGCCGTGTCCGATCCTTTCGGCCAGGGCCCGCTGCCCTGGCTGCGCGGCTCGGACAACTACTTCGACGGCACCGGCCAGCTGGTGCCCTGGTACGCCGACGAGACCCTGGCCCGCGGCGGCGCCGGCGGCCCGCGTACCGCCGACGACATGCACGGCCAGATCAAGGGCTTCGCCTCGAATGGCGCGGTGGCGCCCGGCGAGGCGATCGACTTCCACGTCACGGTGGACCCGCCCCAGCAGTTCTCGGTCGACATCTACCGGATCGGCCACTACTCCGGCGACGGCGCCCGCAAGATCAGCACCAGCCCCCGGATCGCCGGCATCGTCCAGCCCGCCCCGCTGGCCGCCGACCGCACCGTGTCCTGTCACCACTGGTGGCAGTCCTGGCGTCTCCAGGTCCCGCCGCACTGGAAGATCGGGGCATATGTCGCGGTGCTCACCACCGCCGGCGGCTACCGCTCCCACATCCCCTTCACCGTCCGCGACGCCCACCACGCCGACCTGCTGCTCGTCCTGCCGGACGTGACCTGGCAGGCGTACAACCTCTATCCGGAGGACGGGCACAGCGGCGCCAGCCTCTACCACGCCTGGGACGAGGACGGCCGGCTGCTCGGCGAGGAGGAGGCGGCGGTGACCGTCTCCTTCGACCGTCCGTACGCGGGCGCGGGCCTGCCGCTGCACGTGGGCCACGCCTACGACTTCATCCGCTGGGCCGAGCGCTACGGCTACGACCTGGCCTATGCCGAGACGCGCGACCTGCACGCGGGCCGGATCGACCCCAGCCGCTACCGGGGCCTGGTCTTCCCCGGGCACGACGAGTACTGGTCGGCGCCCATGCGCCGTGCCGTCGAACTGGCCCGCGACCAGGGCACGTCGCTCGTCTTCCTCTCCGCCAACACCATGTACTGGCAGGTGGAGCTGGGCCCGTCGCCGTCCGGCGCCCCGGACCGGCTGCTCACCTGCCGCAAGCGCCGCGGCCCCGGCCGCCCGGTGCTCTGGCGCGAGGTGGACCGGCCCGAGCAGGAGCTGCTCGGCATCCAGTACGCGGGCCGGGTGCCCGAACCGCACCCGCTGGTCGTACGGAACGCGCGGCACTGGCTCTGGGAGTCCACCGGCGCCGGCGAGGGCGACGAGATCCCGGGCCTGGTCGCGGGCGAGGCCGACCGCTACTACCCGCGCACCCCGCTGCCCGAGCACGAGAGCCGCATCCTGCTCGCCCACTCGCCCTACCGGGACGGCGACGGCGTCACGCGCCACCAGGAGACCAGCCTGTACCGGGCCCCGTCCGGTGCCTGGGTCTTCGCCTCGGGCACCTTCGCCTGGTCCCCGGCGCTCGACCGGCCGGGCCATGTGGACGACCGCATCCAGCGCGCCACCGCCAACCTCCTGGACCGCATCTGCAAACAGGACTGAGCGGCTGAGGACGGGCTGAGCAGCAAAGACCGAAGCGGACCCCGGGGCCCGGCGCTCGGATCCACGCCCGCGTACGAGACAATCGGACCCGCTCCTGGATCAACCTACGCGGAGGAACCGTGTCCGGATTCGTAGAAAAGCCCGAACCCGTCCAGGTCCCGGGCCTGACCCATCTCCACACGGGCAAGGTCCGCGACCTGTACCGCAATGAGGCGGGCGACCTCGTCATGGTGGCGAGCGACCGCATGTCCGCGTACGACTGGGTGCTGCCCACCGAGATCCCGGACAAGGGCCGCGTCCTCACCCGGCTCTCCCTGTGGTGGTTCGACCGGCTCACCGACCTCGTGCCGAACCACGTCCTGTCGACCGACCTGCCGGCCGGCGCCCCCGCCGACTGGGCGGGCCGCACCCTGATCTGCCAGTCCCTGGACATGGTCCCGGTCGAGTGCGTGGCCCGCGGCTATCTGACCGGCTCCGGGCTCGTCGAGTACAAGGAGTCCCGCACGGTCTGCGGTCTCGCCCTCCCCGAGGGCCTGACGGACGGCTCCGAGCTGCCCGCGCCGATCTTCACCCCGGCGACCAAGGCCGCCGTCGGCGACCACGACGAGAACGTGCCGTACGAGGAGGTCGCCCGTCAGGCCGGCGCCGAGACCGCCGCGCTGCTGCGCCAGGCGACGCTCGCCGTCTACTCCCGGGCCCGGGACATCGCCCGCGAGCGCGGGATCATCCTGGCGGACACGAAGTTCGAGTTCGGCTTCGCGCCCGGCGCCGAGGGCGAGCAGCGGCAGCTGGTCCTCGCCGACGAGGTCCTCACCCCGGACTCCTCCCGCTTCTGGCCGGCCGACCAGTGGCAGCCGGGCCGCGCCCAGCCCTCGTACGACAAGCAGTTCGTGCGCGACTGGCTGACCTCGCCGGCCTCCGGCTGGGACCGGACGAGCGAGCAGCCGCCGCCGGCCCTGCCCGAGGAGGTCGTGGCGGCGACCCGGGCGAAGTACCTGGAGGCGTACGAGCTCCTCACCGGCGAGAAGTGGGCTTAAGGAAGCAGGGAAAACGGGGGACGGGGACACGAGAAAGCCCCCGGTCGATTCGACTGGGGGCTTCTTCATGGAGCGGACGACGAGATTCGAACTCGCGACCCTCACCTTGGCAAGGTGATGCTCTACCAACTGAGCCACGTCCGCATGCGCCGTAGCGCGCTGCTAACTATACACAAGCCCGGGAGGGGCCGGGCCACGGTTCTCCGCCCGGCGGTACGTGACGGTCGCCACGCACGTGTCAAGGGTGCGAAACGGATGGGAAACGGCGCGAGAGGGCATGAGAGGGCATGGCATGACGAAAGCCCCGGTTCCTGAGAACCGGGGCTTTCGCTCCCTGAGCGGACGACGAGATTCGAACTCGCGACCCTCACCTTGGCAAGGTGATGCTCTACCAACTGAGCCACGTCCGCATGCTCCCGATCGGCTTTCACCGGTCGGTGCGAACACCACTCTACCCGACGCACCGGAGTGCTTCGGCCGAGTAGTGCAGAGCGGGTGACAGGGATCGCACACTGCGCCTTCCCCCTGGAAGGGGGCTGTTCTGCTACTGAACTACACCCGCACGCTGCTGGGGGTTCGGCTTTTCGGCTTTGCCCCTCGGCGTGATCCAAACTCTAGCGGATCATGGGGGGTGGATGGCAAATCGGGGTGCGACCCCCACCGGAGACGGGCCCGAGGGCCCGCCGACCCGCGGTCCGGCCGATCGGCGGGCCACAGGGCCGACCCTCCGACCCCCGGCCCGCCCCTCGCCGAAGCCGGCCCGGCCGGAGCGGCCGACCCGTCAGCTCGCGGCCTGGAAGGCCTCGTACACACGCTTGGGGATACGGCCGCGGGCCGGCACGTCCATCTTGTTGGACTGGGCCCAGGCGCGGACGGCCGCCGGGTCGGGGGCCAGGGCGCTGTACTTGTACTCGCCCTTCGCGGGGCCGCCGGCCTTGCCGGACCGGGGGCCGGGACGGGTCCCGACCCTGCGCCCGGCCGCCAGGTAGGGGGCCAGGACCTTGCGCAGTTTCTCTGCATTGGCGGGATTCAGGTCGATCTCGTACATCTTCCCGTCGAGGCCGAACGCGACTGTTTCCGCCGCCTCTCCTCCGTCGATGTCATCGGAGAGAGTGACCACCACACGCTGTGCCACGGATATCGGTCCTTTCCTGCGGATAGCCCGTCCGTATCGTGGTCCTCGCCGCCCTGACGTGCGGCGATGTCGATACGGCGGTCCCCCGGAGGGCAATGGTGTGTTCCTCTGGATTCCTTTGTACAGCGCGCGGTGTCGCAGGGGGAAGCCCAGGCAATTGTTTCCGCGTGTCCCGGGCCGCCGGCGTTATTCTTCTTGAATTCACCGCTGTGCTCTTTGGGTGCGTTTTGTAGGATCCTTCAGATTTCTACCCGCGTAGAATTTGGAGGCAGGTACGCTGAGGGAACCGCCCACGCAACACACCACCGGGAGTGCCAGTGGCACGCGTCGTAGTCGACGTCATGCTCAAGCCGGAGATCCTCGACCCGCAGGGACAGGCGGTGCAGCGTGCACTGCCCCGCCTCGGTTTCGACGGGATCGCCGACATCCGCCAGGGGAAGCGCTTCGAGCTGGAGGTGGAGGGGCCGGTCGACGACGCCGCCCTCGCCCGCATCCATGAGATGGCCGAAACCTTCCTTGCCAACACCGTGATCGAGGACTTCACCGTGAAGGTGGAGTCGTGACCGCACGCATCGGCGTCGTCACGTTCCCCGGAACGCTGGACGACCAGGACGCGCTGCGCGCCGCCCGCCTCGCGGGTGCCGAGCCCGTCTCGCTCTGGCACCGCGACAAGGACCTCAAGCAGGTCGACGCCGTGGTCCTGGCCGGCGGCTTCTCCTATGGCGACTACCTGCGGGCCGGAGCGATCTCCCGCTTCTCGCCGGTGATGGAGTCGATCATCGAGCAGGCGAAGGCGGGCATGCCCGTCCTCGGCATCTGCAACGGCTTCCAGGTCCTCACCGAGGCCCACCTGCTGCCGGGCGCGATGCTGCGCAACAACCACCTGCACTTCATCTGCCGCGACCAGAAGCTGCGGGTGGAGAACGCGGAGACCGCCTGGACCGCCGACTACGAGCAGGGCCAGGAGATCTCGGTCCCGCTCAAGAACATGGACGGCCGGTACGTCGCCGACGAGCGCACGCTCGACGAGCTGGAGGCCGAGGGCCGGGTCGCCTTCCGCTACCTGGACATGAACCCCAACGGCTCGCTCCGCGACATCGCGGGCGTCACCAACGCCGCGGGCAACGTGGTCGGCCTCATGCCGCACCCCGAGCACGCCGTCGAGCCGCTGATCGGCACCGGTGGCACCGACGGTCTCGGTTTCTTCACCTCGATCCTCAAGAAGCTGGTCAACGCCTGATGACTCTCGACACCGTTACGCATGCGGCCGAGACGCCGGACAGCGAGCAGCCCTGGAAGGAGCTCGGCCTCAAGGAGGACGAGTACGCGCGCGTCCGCGAGATCCTGGGCCGCCGTCCCACCGGCGCCGAGCTGGCCATGTACTCCGTCATGTGGTCCGAGCACTGCTCGTACAAGAGCAGCAAGGTCCACCTGAAGCAGTTCGGCGAGAAGGTCCCGCCGAACGACGCGATGCTCGTCGGCATCGGCGAGAACGCGGGCGTCGTCGACGTCGGCCAGGGGTACGCGGTCACCTTCAAGGTCGAGTCGCACAACCACCCCAGCTACATCGAGCCCTACCAGGGCGCGGCCACCGGCGTCGGCGGCATCGTCCGCGACATCCTCGCCATGGGCGCCCGCCCGGTCGCCGTGGTCGACCCGCTGCGCTTCGGCGCGGCCGACCACCCCGACACCCGGCGCGTGCTGCCCGGCGTCGTCGCGGGCATCGGCGGCTACGGCAACTGCCTCGGCCTGCCGAACATCGGCGGCGAGGTCGTCTTCGACTCCTGCTACCAGGGCAACCCCCTGGTCAACGCCGGCTGCATCGGCGTGATGAAGCACGAGGACATCCACCTCGCCAAGGCGTCCGGCCCGGGCAACAAGGTCATCCTGTACGGCGCCCGCACGGGCGGCGACGGCATCGGCGGCGTGTCCGTCCTCGCCTCGGAGACCTTCGACGACACCAAGCCCACCAAGCGCCCGGCGGTCCAGGTCGGCGACCCGTTCCAGGAGAAGCTCCTCATCGAGTGCACCCTGGAGATCTTCCAGGAGAAGCTGGTCGCGGGCATCCAGGACCTCGGCGGCGCCGGTCTGTCCTGCGCCACCTCCGAGCTGGCGAGCGCCGGTTCCGGCGGTATGCGGGTCGACCTGGAGAAGGTGCACCTGCGCGACGCGACGCTCTCGCCCGAGGAGATCCTCATGAGCGAGTCGCAGGAGCGCATGTGCGCGATCGTCGAGCCCGAGCACGTCGACCGCTTCCTCGAGATCTGCGAGAAGTGGGACGTCATCGCCACCGTCATCGGTGAGGTGACGGAGGGCGAGCGGCTGGAGATCTTCTGGCACGGCGAGCAGATCGTCGACGTCCCGCCGCGCACGGTCGCGCACGAGGGTCCGGTCTACCACCGGCCGTTCGAGCGCCCGAGCTGGCAGGACACCCTGCAGGCCGACGACGCGGGCAAGCTGCCCCGGCCGCAGGACGGCGCCGAGCTGAAGGACCAGGTCCTCCGGCTCGTCGGCTCCCCGAACCAGGCCTCCAAGGCGTGGATCACCGACCAGTACGACCGCTTCGTGCAGGGCAACACCGTCCTCGCACAGCCCGAGGACGCGGGCATGGTCCGGATCGACGAGGAGTCGAACCTGGGCGTGGCCATGGCGACCGACGGCAACGGCCGGTACGCCAAGCTCGACCCGTACGCGGGTGCGCAGCTGGCGCTCGCGGAGGCGTACCGCAACGTCGCCGCGACCGGTGCCAAGCCGCTGGCCGTGTCCGACTGCCTGAACTTCGGTTCGCCCGAGGACCCGGCCGTCATGTGGCAGTTCGCCGAGGCCACCCGCGGTCTCGCGGACGCCTGCTTCACCCTGGGCACCCCGGTGACCGGCGGCAACGTGTCGCTGTACAACCAGACCGGTGAGGCCGCGATCCACCCGACGCCCGTCGTGGCGGTCCTCGGTGTGATCGACGACGTCAACCGCCGTACGCCGATGGCGTTCGCTCAGGAGGGGCAGCTGCTCTACCTGCTGGGCGACACCAAGGAAGAGTTCGGCGGTTCGGCCTGGTCCGAGGTCGTCCACCAGCACCTCGGCGGTCTGCCGCCGGCCGTGGACCTCGACCGGGAGAAGCTGCTCGGCGAGATCCTGATCTCGGCCTCCCGCGACGGCATGATCGACGCGGCGCACGACCTGTCCGACGGCGGTCTCGTCCAGGCGGTCGTCGAGTCCTGCCTGCGCGGCGGCAACGGCGCGCGTCTGGTCGTCCCCGAGGGCCTGGACGCCTTCACCTTCCTCTTCTCGGAGTCGGCGGGCCGCGCGGTCGTCGCCGTCCCGCGCAGCGAGGAGCTCCGCTTCACCGACATGTGCGGTGCGCGGGGTCTGCCGGCCACCCGGATCGGTGTCGTCGACGGCGACACGGTCGACGTGCAGGGCGAGTTCAGCGTCTCCCTGGAGGAGCTGCGCGCCACGCACGAGGCGACGATCCCGGGCCTGCTGGCCTGACCGGTCCCGTACACGAGCCGTACGTACGCGGCGAAACCCCCGCCCCCGGCGGGGGTTTCGCCGTTCCCGGGCTTCCCTGCCTTTAGCTTGGGACCATGCCGCCTGCCAAGAAGCGCGTCCAGCGCCTCCGCCGTTACGACTCCGCCAAGACCCGGGCCGCCGTGCTCGCCCAGTTCGGGCATGTCCGCAACGCGGTGCGGACGCTGCCGCCCGAGGCGTTCGACAAGCCGACCCGGCTGGGGGAGTGGACGGTACGGGAGCTGGTCGCACACGTCTCGTGGATGGTCGACTGCGTGCCGCGGCTGCTGGGCCGGCCCGAGCCGGCCCGCCAGGAAGTCGCGCTGCTCGACTGGCCGTTCGTGACGGCCGGCACCGCCGAGTGGATCGACGAGCGCACCCGGCAGGTCGACGCGTCCGACCCGGCCGCGCTCATGGACCGGACCGGGCAGGCGTACGAGGCGGCGGTGGCCGTCGCCGCCGACGAGCGGCTGATCCCGCTGGGCTTCGGCGCGATGACGCTCGCCGACTTCCTCGTCACCCGGACCGTCGAACTCGTCGTGCACACCGACGACCTGAGCGCCGCGACCGGCGTCGAGATCCCGTACGACCGGCAGGCGCTGGCCGCCTGCACCCGGCTGCTCGCGGACGCGCTGGCCGCGAAGGCGCCCGGCGGGGCGGTGGAGGTGCGGATCCCGCCGTACGCGGTCGTGCAGTGCGTGGAGGGCCCCCGGCACACCCGCGGCACCCCGCCCAACGTGGTGGAGACCGATCCGATGACCTGGATCCGGCTCGCCACCGGCCGGGCCGTGTGGGCGGCGGAGAGGGACGCGGCGCGGGTGAGCGCGAGCGGCGAGCGGGCCGGTCTGGAAGGGCTTCTGCCGCTGATGAGCTGACTCGCGCGCGTACGGCCGCACACGGTCCGTGTTCGGAGGTTCGTACGATGGGTGGTCGCGGTCCCGCCCACCCGTACGGGTCGGCCGGAACACGTCCTCAGGGGTCGGGATCCGGCCACCCGGGAAGCCCCGAAACGGGCCCTGTCAGGGCGTCAGCGGCCCTGTTCCGCCGTGGACTCCGTCACATCCCGGCCCTCTGCGGGCCACCTCGCCGGCAGGCGTCCGCCCCCGGGCCGTTCGCGCCGACCGGCCGGTAACCCTTGGGGCGCTTGCTTTGTGGGCTCCGACAAGCGGCGAAGGATCAGTTTGGGGCTTCGTACAAGCAGGTCGGCGGCCTCTATCACGGTCCATTCGTCAATTCGGACCAGTGGTCGATCTCGCCTACACTCGGTGGCGTGCCACGCGGAGACGGTCGACTCAATCACGATCTGCTCCCCGGTGAGAAAGGCCCCCAGGACGCATGTGGCGTCTTCGGTGTCTGGGCTCCGGGTGAAGAGGTCGCAAAGCTCTCGTATTTCGGGCTGTACGCCCTCCAGCATCGGGGTCAGGAATCCGCGGGAATCGCGGTGAGCAATGGCTCCCAGATCCTCGTCTTCAAGGACATGGGACTTGTCTCCCAGGTCTTCGACGAGACTTCTCTCGGTTCCCTTCAAGGTCATATCGCGGTCGGTCACGCCCGCTACTCGACCACCGGGGCTTCCGTGTGGGAGAACGCGCAGCCGACGTTCCGGGCGACCGCCCACGGCTCGATCGCGCTCGGCCACAACGGCAACCTGGTGAACACGGCGCGACTCGCCGAGATGGTCGCCGACCTCCCCAAGAAGGAGGGCCGGGCCACCCAGGTCGCCGCCACCAACGACACCGACCTGGTCACCGCGCTGCTCGCGGGCCAGGTCGACGAGGACGGCAAGCCGCTCACCATCGAGCAGGCGGCCGCGAAGGTCCTCCCCGAGGTCCGGGGCGCCTTCTCCCTCGTCTTCATGGACGAGCACACGCTCTACGCGGCCCGCGACCCGCAGGGCATCCGCCCGCTGGTGCTCGGCCGGCTGGAGCGCGGCTGGGTCGTCGCCTCGGAGAGCGCCGCCCTCGACATCTGCGGCGCGAGCTTCGTCCGGGAGATCGAGCCGGGCGAGCTGATCGCCATCGACGAGAACGGCATCCGCACCCAGCGATTCGCGGAAGCGAAGCCCAAGGGCTGTGTCTTCGAGTACGTGTACCTGGCGCGCCCGGACACCGACATCGCCGGCCGGAACGTGTACCTCTCCCGGGTGGAGATGGGCCGCAAGCTGGCCGCCGAGGCTCCCGCCGACGCCGACCTGGTGATCGCGACGCCGGAGTCCGGCACCCCCGCCGCCATCGGCTACGCGGAGGCATCCGGCATCCCGTTCGGAGCCGGCCTGGTCAAGAACGCGTACGTCGGCCGGACCTTCATCCAGCCCTCGCAGACCATCCGCCAGCTGGGCATCCGGCTGAAGCTGAACCCGCTCAAGGAAGTGATCAAGGGCAAGCGCCTGGTGGTCGTCGACGACTCGATCGTCCGCGGCAACACCCAGCGCGCCCTGGTCCGCATGCTCCGCGAGGCCGGCGCGGCCGAGGTCCACATCCGGATCTCCTCGCCGCCGGTCAAGTGGCCCTGCTTCTTCGGCATCGACTTCGCGACCCGCGCGGAGCTGATCGCCAACGGCATGACGGTCGAGGAGATCGGCACGTCGCTCGGCGCGGACTCGCTCTCGTACATCTCGCTGGACGGGATGATCGAGGCGACCACGATCCAGAAGCCCAACCTGTGCCGCGCCTGTTTCGACGGCGAGTACCCGATGGAGCTTCCGGACCCCGAGCTGCTCGGCAAGCAGCTCCTGGAGACCGAGCTGGCGGCGGGCCCCGCCGCCACCGCGGCCGCCGACGCCCTGCGCCGCCCGTAGGCCGTGCCCGGCCCAGGGCACACGAGCCGTCCGGGCCCGGCCCGGACGGCCGGGCCCCGGTCCGCCGCCTCGTCACGCCCCGTAAGCCTCCGCAAGCCCCCGCAGCACGACAGAAAGTCCTCCTCATGACCGAGACCGTTTCTGCCGAAGGCGGCGCCAGCTACGCGAGCGCGGGCGTCGACATCGAGGCGGGCGACCGCGCCGTCGAGCTGATGAAGGAGTGGGTGAAGAAGACCCAGCGCCCCGAGGTCCTCGGCGGCCTCGGCGGCTTCGCCGGCTACTTCGACGCCTCCGCCCTCAAGCGCTTCGAGCGGCCGCTGCTCGCCTCGGCGACCGACGGCGTCGGCACGAAGGTCGACATCGCCCGCCAGATGGGCGTGTACGACACGATCGGCCGCGACCTGGTCGCCATGGTCATGGACGACATCGTCGTCTGCGGCGCCGAGCCGCTCTTCATGACCGACTACATCTGCGTCGGAAAGGTGCACCCCGAGCGGGTCGCCGCCATCGTCAAGGGCATCGCCGAGGGCTGTGTCCTGGCCGGCTGCGCCCTGGTCGGCGGCGAGACGGCGGAGCACCCGGGTCTGCTGGGCCCGGACGACTTCGACGTCGCGGGCGCGGGCACGGGCGTCGTGGAATACGACCGTCTGCTCGGTGCCGATCGCATCCGTACGGGGGACGCGGTCATCGCGATGGCGTCCTCGGGTCTTCACTCCAACGGGTACTCGCTCGTCCGCCACGTGGTCTTCGACCGCGCCGGCATGGCCCTCGACCAGCAGGTCGAGGAGTTCGGCCGGACCCTGGGCGAGGAGCTGCTCGAACCGACCCGGATCTACTCGCTGGACTGCCTGGCGCTCACCCGGACGACCGAGGTGCACGCCTTCAGCCACATCACGGGCGGCGGCCTGGCCGCCAACCTGGCCCGGGTGATCCCGGACGGGCTGCACGCGGTCGTGGACCGGTCGACCTGGACCCCGGGTGCCGTGTTCGACCTGGTCGGCAAGGCGGGCCAGGTCGAACGCCTTGAGCTGGAGAAGACGCTGAACATGGGCGTCGGCATGATGGCCGTCGTGCCCGCCGAGTCCGCGGACGCGGCCCTGGCGACGCTGGCCGACCGCGGCGTGGACGCCTGGGTCGCCGGCGAGATCACCGACCGGGACGGCCGCGAGACCGGCGCGGAGCTGATCGGCGACTACGCCAAGTAGGCCGCACACCGGCGCCGTGGCGCCGTACAGGACGCGAAGCGCGGGAGGGCCCCTCCGGGGGCCCTTTCCGTCGCTTCGGGCCGTGACGGGGCGGAGCGGGGGTCCGCCCGGCCGCGGACATGGCAGAAACCCGGTCCGGGTGCCCCGGACCGGGTTCGCTGTTGTTCAGGTGTTCAGAGAGTCAAGCGCGACGCCGACCGGACGCAGGACCGGACTCGTCGTCCTCGTCCTCGTCGTCGGTGTTGTAGAGATCCGCGTACTGCGCGTACGGGTCGTCTTCCTCGTCGTCGTCCTCGAACGGCTCGCCATTCGGCGGCTGGCTCGAAGTCGTCGAAGCGCCCAGCTCGTTAGCCAGACGTGTGAGGTCGGTCCCGCCGCTGCTGTACTTCAGCTGGCGGGCGACCTTCGTCTGCTTGGCCTTTGCCCGGCCGCGCCCCATGGCTCGACCCCCTCGGTGACGGGGCTCGACGGCCCCAGAGTCTTGACACGCGTTCATGAGTCGGAACGGACTCTCGGCAGAGAGACCGGTCCGTAGGGCTTCAACGGTACCTGTTTCCTCGGGTCTACGGTACGCCGCGCGCATCACATACCCCGGTACAGAACCTCTGAGACGCCCCGTCCTTGCTGGTCAGTCGCGATTTTAACCTCTTCTTGAGGTCCGACCCGCCGATCGGCGTGAGCGAAGTCTCGCCAAACGTCCCCGTTCGGCGGGCCGGCGCTGTCAAGACTCAGCCGCGGCGCGCCTCCGCCATGCGCTGCTCGGCGATCCGGTCGGCCGCCGCGGCCGGCGGAATGCCGTCGGACTTCGCGCGTGCGAAGATCTCCAGGGTGGTGTCGAAGATCTTCGTCGCCTTGGCCTTGCAGCGGTCGAAGTCGAAGCCGTGCAGCTCGTCGGCGACCTGGATCACGCCACCCGCGTTGACGACGTAGTCGGGCGCGTAGAGGATGCCGCGCGCCTCCAGGTCCTTCTCGACACCCGGGTGCGCGAGCTGGTTGTTGGCCGCGCCGCAGACGATCCTCGCGGTGAGCGCGGGCACGGTCCCGTCGTTCAGGGCGCCGCCGAGCGCGCACGGGGCGTAGACGTCCAGGCCCTCGGTGCGGATCAGCGCGTCGGTGTCGGCGGCGACGGTGACCTCGGGGAACTTCTCGGTGATCCGGCGCACCGACTCCTCGCGGACGTCCGTGATCACGACCTTGGCGCCGTCGGCGACCAGGTGCTCGACCAGGTAGTGGCCGACCTTGCCGACACCCGCGACGCCGACCGTGCGGTCACGCAGGCTCGGGTCGCCCCACACGGTCTGCGCGGAGGCGCGCATGCCCTGGAAGACACCGAACGCGGTGAGCACGGAGGAGTCGCCGGCGCCGCCGTTCTCGGGGGAGCGGCCGGTGGTCCACTGGTTGGTGCGGGCGACGACGTCCATGTCCGCGACGTACGTGCCGACGTCGCAGGCCGTCACGTAGAGGCCGTTCAGGGAGGCGACGAAGCGGCCGTACGCGAGGAGCAGCTCCTCGGTCTTGATCTTCTCGGGGTCGCCGATGATCACGGCCTTGCCGCCGCCGTGGTCGAGGCCGGCCATGGCGTTCTTGTACGACATGCCGCGCGACAGGTTCAGCGCGTCGGCGATGGCCTCGGCCTCGGTCGCGTACGGGTAGAAGCGGGTGCCGCCCAGGGCGGGGCCCAGAGCGGTGTTGTGGAGGGCGATGACGGCCTTGAGGCCCGTGGGGCGGTCCTGGCACAGCACGACATGCTCGTGGCCGCCCTGCTCCGAGTGGAACAGGGTGTGCAGTACGTCCGGGGCGCCGGTCACATCGGTCACGGTGGTGACTCCCAAGTACGAAGCGGCGGAAGGTCCCCCCTGCGGGTGGGGGTGGGACCAGGTCGGCACGAGGGTAAGTGCTACCTGGCCGTAGGAGGGGCGCAGTGCTGAGGATCACCCTCTCCCGGAGTACCCGCGTGGAAGGATTCACGACATGTCGGTCCCCTCCTCGGATTCCCCCGATTCCCCGGACGCGTCGGGCTCGTCGGGCTCATCGGACGCCTCGGGCCCGGCGGGCGCACCAGGCCCGTCGGGGCCCCCGGCGTCCTCGGCGGCGGCCACGTCGGTCCTCGTCCCGTACGCCGGCTATCTGCGGGTCTACGAACCCCTCGCGGCCTTCCCGGAGCCGGAACGGAGCCACTGGGCGCGCTACGTCCGCCGTCCGGGCCCGGAGCTGCCGGACGCGCAGGACGAGCTGCGCCGTTCGCTGGCCGCCCTGGTGCCGGTGCCGCCGGTCCCCGTCCCCGTACAGGAGAGCGCGGAGGCGTTCGTGGCGACGGTGGACGGCACGGTTCTGGTCTGTCCGTGGCGGACCCGGCTGCGCGGCTGGCTGGCGCTCACGGAGCTGGAGGGCGGGACGCTGCCGGCGCCGGTGCTCGACGCGATGCTGCCGCCGGTGGTGCGGGCGCAGCTGACGGCCGATCACGAGCGCTGGCGGACCCGGAACCCGGACGCGCGGCCGTGGATCCGCGACGCGGCGTGGCGGGTGCCCCTGCGCTGGTTCGTGCTGTTCGCGGACGAGGAGCGGGAGTACGTGCCCCGGGGCGGCGCCGAGGCCGGTACGGCGCCGGGGGCGGGGCGGCCGGGCTCGGAGGCGGCGCCGGTGCTGCGCTACCGGACACCGATGGCGCAGGCGCGGCGGCGGCTCGCACGGGCTCTGAAGGCGCTGCGGGAGTCCATCGAGGAGGGCCCGATGACGGAGGGTCTGGTGGAGGTCGGCCGCTGGCTGGAGGAGTTCCATCCGAGGGCGCTGGTGGAGCTCGACTACGGGGGACTGGTGCACGCGGTCGGCGCGGAGGTGCTCGCGGCGGACCACTCGGCGGCGGACGTGGCGGAGGGCATCGAGGCGCTCCGGGCGGGCGACGGCGACGCCGCGATGGCCGCGTACGAGCGTTTCGCGGAGCGCTGGCGGGCCGTCCGAGACCTGCAGTTTGCCAATTAATCATCGACAGGACATGACAACCTGATGTAAATGATCTTCATCGACGAAACGTCGGCGGTGCCATGAGGTCGCTTCCGGGGGGACGTTGGGAAGGGCGGGCCGGGACGTAGGTCCCGATCCGGGCCTTTGGCTCAAGCGTGACGGATCGCACTTATCTCGCTCTTGCGCCCAAGGCCCTTCCGCGTGCCAAAATAGGACAAGGAGTCCGGGGAGGGTTCCTTCCGTCCAAGTAAGGGCGGAACGCTCAGCATTGCACTCTATGGGGGGTCTGAGGGCTCCTGGTCGCTCTGTGACTGATCGTCACAGCGGCGTGACTGTCCGCTATGGCATGGTCCATCGACTTCCGCCGCTGATGAACACCTGCGAGGGCAATTCCATCGGTTTGGCCGACGCGGCTGGACGGATGGTGTAGTTGTAGTGCCGAGGACAAGCCGTTCGTCCTATAACCGACTCGGCCCGCTTCTGCCATTTCGGGCAACGCGGGTCAAGGTGCAGAATTTAGAGGAAAGAACCGAGAAGGTTCGGTTCTCCCGAGGAGGCCGCTCATGACCGCTCGCACCCCTGATGCCGAGCCGCTGCTGACCCCTGCCGAGGTTGCCACGATGTTCCGTGTCGACCCGAAGACGGTGACCCGCTGGGCGAAGGCCGGCAAGCTCACGTCCATCCGCACTCTGGGTGGACACCGCCGGTACCGCGAGGCCGAGGTCCGCGCCCTGCTTGCGGGTATTCCGCAGCAGCGCAGCGAGGGCTGAGGCAACCGCCGCAGTTCGCAGTATTCGCAGCACCCGCAACACCGCAAGACCTGCAATACCCGCAACGCCCTGCAGCACCGGGCAGGTCCCGAGCCCCCCAACTCGGCCGCCCACCCCAAAGCTCTGCCGGCGAACGCCTGCCCCAACAGGCCTTTGTCACCGATCGCGCTGGACTCCGCCGGGTCCAGTGCGATCTTTTTTGTGCGCTCCCCACAGTTCCCGAGCCCATCCCTGGTGGACCCGCGTAGAGCGAGTGCAATTGCACATATTAAATGGGGGTGATGTAGGGCGAGGTTAAGCACGGAACTTTCTGAAAGAGATTCAGTGACTCGCGTCACACGGGCGAACGCTCGCCTACGAACAGCCTTCCACCGTCCGTGCGGTCATCCACGCGCCGTTGGTCATGCCTTGTCGGGACCTTCGTCCCTCGGCGCCGGGAAAGCCGACGAGGGGCGTCGGCGCGGCGCGGGGGAGCCCGGGAACGAGATCGGGGCGGAGAGGCCGTCAGAGGGGCCGTCAGGGCGTGTGGGCGGCGGCCGGAACGCCGTACGGTCGGAGCCCGCGTAGGGCATATGCCGGGACGGGCATCGGAAAGCGCTCCCGAAGCCGCGCTCCGGGCATAAGAGAAGGCCCGCACCGATCGGTGCGGGGGCTGACAGAAGTCGCAACTCATGGGTGTTTTAACACACACCACCACCCACACAATGTGTAGGGGTATAAAAACAAA